>JBDSEC010000380.1:0-5306 GCA_039920205.1 Pyrinomonadaceae bacterium | reverse complement strand
CAGGAAGAACTTGAACGGGCCTTTCCCGTTGATCAACACATCGACCACCGGTTTGCGATGGTCTATGGCTAGCGGCACCGAAACGTTCTTCGTGCTAAGCGTCACCTCAGCCGGAACGTCGCGGTGGGCATCTGCGTTAGATGCAGAACCGTGTTGCGCATTCGTGGTCTCGATCACGATCAGTACCGCAAGAACCGCTATCAGCGTGCAAAATGAATATTTTTTCATGAATTTATGACAGACCTCTCCCCGTATTTCCCAAAGTCTAGATCAATAGATCAACGGGCTGGTTAAGTTGAGGCAAAGAGGTTGTTAAGGATGTAAATAATTGTGGCATTGCGGAAGTTACTTAGCCACGAATTTACACGAATAAAAAGGACACGAATAATTACCCAGCTGAACGATTTACTTACCCGTGGATAAAACTTGACCGCATCTTTCGCTGCCGGTTTGTTTTGGTTCGTGACTCGCGAACTGGGCAAATTCAAAACACAGCTCGGCTGTTGTCCAGTGCCCTGAGGCTTGCCTCACCGGCGACTAAACGAAATTGCGGCTTGCCGCGAATTTTACTTTTCACGCTATCCGGAAGAAGAACATTCGCGGCAAGCCGCATTGATAGTGCTTCCCGGTGAGGCAAGCCTCACCGCACGGGGCAGCGGCCGAGCCGGGTCGAGGGTTGAATGAACTAATTTGCATTTGCACAAACCGAAGTTACTAAGAAGTGGAAGAATTTCATCTGAATTGGATCAATTGCGGACGTCCCTTTCTCTCGGCGCACCTTACGGAATGATTCCAACTCGATCATCGCCCGTTGAAGATCCCGCAATCGCTCGTCCGGGGTTCGTTTCAATCGGCCCAGGGTCAAAGTCAAATCAATGCCGAAATCGCGCGCGCGCGCGCAGGCACTACCGGGTCGCGGATTCAACAACTGGTCTTCGATCGTACGTTTCATCACATCCCCGTTCCGGCTACCGGCTACCGGCTACTGGCTACCGGCGAACCGCTAACGGCTACTCCTGCTACACCAACATATTATTCGACTCGAGCAACAATTTGTCGAGCCACAGGTTCGACAGCTTCTCTTGCACAGTGTTGGCGCGCAGGCGGTCATTCAGGTTCTGGAAATCGACCTTATCCAATAATTGATCCTGATTAAAGCACGAGAAGACAAACTCCTCCTTACCCGTGACCGGATCGACGTGTTTTTGCAGACACTGGGCGCAGACTTCCTTCATCATGCACTGCATGGGGCTGTTGATCGAACCAATGCCAATGTGATCCGGATTCAAATGCGGCGCCAATATGCCGTGCCGCGCCGATTTGACCGCCGCCATCATCCGGTCCGAACCGATCGCGATCAAACGATGCGCTTCCTTCATCGAATGCAGCGGTTGGCCCAATTCGCCCGAAGCGTAGGCCAGCATCGCCTGCACGATATTTCCCCGGAAATGGTGGTCCTGCGGCCGGACGGGTTCGATGGCCGCGCCGGTGTCAGTGGACCAGATCACCTGATCCGTAGAGGCCTCGATCTCTTCGCGTTTGTAGAGATCCTCGCCCTTCTTATAACCGGCGAAGTAGATCACCTGGTTATTACGCGCGCGCATGGCCTTGGCGATCGAGAACAACACGGCGTTGCCCAGGCCGCCGCCCAAAAGCACCACGGTCTCGTTCTCGGGGATCTCGGTCGGTGTGCCGGTGGGACCCATGACGACCACCGGCTCGCCCGGCTTCAGCGCCGCACACAACCGCGACGAGGTTCCCATTTCCAACACGATCAAGCTTAGTAACCCCGCCGCGCGATCTACCCACGCGCCGGTCAAGGCCAAACCTTCCATCGTAAGTCGCGTGTGTCCAACCGTAGCGGCCAGCGATTCGAAATTCTGCAAACGATAAAACTGTCCCGGATGGAATTTACGGGCCTGCATCGGCGCGCGAACGATCACGTCAACGATGGTCGGGGTCAATCGGTCCACGCGCACGACCGTCACCAACAATTGGTCGTCGAGATATTCAACCAGGCGGGCAAACTCGGCTTCGCGTTCCGCGTGCCCCTCGGTCGATACTCGTGTCAGGTCAGCGGCGAACAGTCTGACCACTTCCTCATAACCATCTTTGGCCGACGCCATCGCCTTTACCACATTACCGGCATAGATCGGATGGTTATCGCCGTAGTACGAGATGAATCGGCCATCCTTTTCGTAGGAGGTAAAGAATCCGCGCTCGCCCTTATTGGCCGGGGTCAGTTTGAAGCCACCCGCCTCGGTCGGTTCGGCGCGGTGTGGCGCAAAGAAGTAGTTCCATTCGTCCATTTTAAACGTGCCGGGAACTTCCTTCTCGTAAATGATGTTGGGGCTGGTGCCGGCGGCGACACAAACGGTTCGTGCGGGGAACGTTACAAATTCTCCGGAGTTGCGCCACTTTCCCGTTTCGGCATCCATCAACTGCCGCTCGAAAATTAGTTCCTTGACCGCGCCGAATTCGTCGGGCACGGCTTCGAAGGGACTCATGTTCTCGACATAAGTAATTCCCTCTTCTAACGATTTGTGTACCTCTTCATGGTTCAGCCGATAGGCCGGCGAATCCTGAATTCGCTTGCGGTAGATCAGGGAAACGCCGCCCCAGGCGCGCACCAGCGGCACGAAATCCGGATCTTCGCCGGCCGAGTCTGCCCGTGCGCGCTCTTCTTTTATCGCCCGGCCATGTTCCAAGCATTCCGTGTAGATCGCCTGCTCTTCCGCGCCGAACACTTTCCAGATCGCTTCTTCACCCAAAGCGACAGCCATTTCCAGGTGACGGTCCAACATCTTCTCGACTTGCACTGGATAGTACGCAAATAGCTCCGTCGCGGTGTCGATTGCCGTCAAGCCGCCGCCGATCACCACGGCCGGTAATCGCACCTGCAGATTGGCCATCGCGTCCTTCTTGAATGCGCCGGTCAATTGCAGTGCCATCAAGAAGTCGGAGGCCTTGCGGATGCCGCGTATCAGATTGTTCTTCATCGGGACCACGGTCGGTTTGCCGGCGCCGGTGGCGATCGCAATATGATCAAACCCCAGCGCCCACGCGTCCTCGATGGTCAACGTGCCGCCAAATCGAACCCCACCGTAAAAGCGGAACCGATCGCGGCGCGCCAGCATGATGTGCAACATGGTCAGGAAATTCTTGTCCCATCGCACGGTGATCCCGTATTCGGACACCCCGCCAAAACCGGCCAGAATGCGCTGGTCCAAGGGGCTCTCGATCTCCTGTATGTCTTTGATCGGTTCCGGCACTCTTGTCGAGCTGCCGGTCAACAATTCCGACAGCGGTTCGATCTTCAATCCGTCAACTCCGATGACGCCGAACCCTTCGTTCAATAAATAGTGAGCTAACGTGTAACCGGCCGGCCCCAATCCGACGACCATCACATTCTTGCCGTTATAGGGTAACGAGTAAGGCCGCTTGGCATTGATCGGGTTCCAACGCGACAGCAATCCGTAGATCTCGAACCCGTAGGGCATTTCCAGCACGTCGGTCAGAACGCCAGTCTCGGCCTGCGGAATATTGACCGGGTCTTGCTTCTGAAAGATGCACGCCTTCATGCAATCGTTACATATACGATGGCCGGTTCCCGCGCACATCGGATTGTCGATCATCACCAGGGCCAGCGCACCGATCGAATCGCCCTGCCGTTTCAGCAGGTGCATTTCCGATATTTTCTCGTCCAACGGGCAGCCTTCCAACTTAATGCCCAATGGATTGCGCTTCCAACTGCCGTCTTTTTCTTTGAACCCGGCCGAGCAGGAATCCTTGTCGCGCTCGTGGCAATAGAGGCAATAATCAACTTCGTACATCACCTCGCGTTTGGTGGCCCGGGCATCCGTCAATACAAACCCATCACGCCGCCGCAGGTTCTTGTCCAAACCTTGGATCAGTTCCGGCAGATCAGAACGGGGTCGCTCAAGATGAACAAGATTTTCGTAATCGACCGATTGCGGCGCTTTGAAGGCCAACCACCCACGGACGCGCCAGTGACCGACTGGCTGCGACACATGACCTGCCGCCCAGGCTTCGAACAAGCGCAACGCCGTTTGAATCAGAGCCAGGGTCTCGCCGGTTTCGCCGGCCTTCGGATCCGGCGCGATGATTCCCGTCGATGCCCAGGCCGTCAGATCCGGCTCGACCGACGACAACGCCAATATCGTTTCGGTCACTTCGGTGGTGGGCTCGCCCTCGGGCTTTTCGTAATATTTTTCGGCGTCCAGCAACGCGGCGGCCATCCGTGAAATGCCGAGTTCGTCGTCATTCGCTAAGGTCGCCGGAAACGCTTTGGAGCGCAGAACCGTGATCGCATCGTCCAGCGCGTTCAGATCCAGGGCCTCGGCGGCCGCGCCAACGAATTTCTTGGTTGCGCGGCGCTGTACAAAGGTCTTAAGCACCCAGATCGGATCCTGCACCAAGACCGCGGCGACCTGGGCCGTGCGTTCGTCTTCGATCTGAAACAACCGGGCAACGAATTGCGATAGATAGGGCGCGGCGTGAACGAGTAGTTCCGATTCCTGCTTATCGGTATAACCCTCGCCCCGCCGGCCAACATAATCCATCAACGAGTCGTGAACCGTCGGATCGAGCTCGGCCAATTCGGCGTAAAACGCCGAGGCTAGATCGCGCAACCGTTCGGGCCGATGCAGATCGGCATAGGTAAACCCGTCAACGCCTAAGCGCATTTCGGAAGTGTAATTTGTGTTGGTTTCCCCGGTAAGTGTTTCTGGCATGAGTCTCGGAATAATTCTGGGCAAATTAATGCAAACCGCAGATTAGTAAAATCAATTCATATTATATCATTCGCACAATTGACCGGCACAAAACCGGGCGGAATTAGGGTCAGCAACGATTGTTTTGTTTTTGTAAGAGAATAAACCACGGATTGGCCCGGTCAGGGCATGCTGCTCGCGGCAGCGGGTGCGCAATCGTTGAAATGAAGTCAGTACCACCTGCGGTAGCGGGTGGACTTCTCTTAACGCCGGTCGCCGTATTTTAGAATTGATCGATTGCGAACGAAAGGAACGGGTGAACGGCTAACTCAAAACGAGAACGCGTTACGGTCGAATTGGATCGATCCGCAGCGCCATCACGTCTAAAGACGTAACCCTGAACTGCGGCGCGCTTATGGTAGGTTGAGTGATAGCAAAACATTCCGCCTTAATATGGGGCTACGAACGCGCATTTATCCTCGAAACTCAGCATACTTGCAGCGCGGGTCCTTTTTTGGCAACCTTGTTGGATGCCGATGACGACCAAGTGGGCAAAATCGGCCCGCGATATTC
>JBDSEC010000379.1:0-9338 GCA_039920205.1 Pyrinomonadaceae bacterium | reverse complement strand
TTATCTAAGCGGAATGAAGCTGGATCATGGGAAATCCATTCTATTGGACGGGAATTTTGGATCGGGCGGTGCGATCTACAACGGCGGATTTCTCTTTGCTTCGGACCTGGCGATCGCCAATTTTAACGACAGCAGCGGGATCCAGAATCACAGCTATTTGGAACTTCGTGATTCGTCAATCACTGGCGGCATCGGAACCGGCCTTAACAACGAGACCAACAACGCTAACCTGATCGACCGGACCGTCATTAGCAATAACACTCAGGTACAGGGCGCCGGGGTGGTGAATTCTGGAACCCTCACGATCACGAATTCGACCATCGAATTGAACCTGGCGGCGTACCTGGCCGGTGGCAGTGGCAGCGCGCCGCTAGGTGGCGGCATCTTTAATTTTCCCGGCGGCAAACTGTATCTCGATCGTTCAGCGGTGCTCAACAATGGGGCGCAGTTGGGCGCGGGGCTCTACAATCTGGGTTATGCCGAATTAAAGAACAGCACCTTCTCGGGTAACCACGCCAACCTGACCAACAATGGACCGACGGCGGACGGCGGCGCGATCTATGCCGACGGAAATTATGTCGGCACCTCGAATGCCACCCTGGATCTGATCAACGTCACCATCGCCGGCAATTCCGCCGCCAATTCCGGCGGCGGTATCTTCATGAAACAGATCGCCGGAAGTTTTGCCCTACAGAATGTGGTCAACACCATTGTGGCGTTGAACTCGGCGCCCAATGGCACGAACGTTTACGGCGAGGTTATCTCGTATGGACATAATTTGATCGGCAACAACCAAGCGCTGAGCTGGGCGGGGAATTCGCCCTCGTTGGCCGGTAACATCGTCGGTACGCCCGGCAGTCCAGTCGATCCGAAATTTGCCCCCTTCGGCAATTACGGCGGCCCGACCCCGATGCTGGTACTGCTTCCAACCTCGCCGGCCATCAATGCCGGTGACCCGTCGTTTTTCCCGGCTACGGACCAGCGTGGGGTCGCGCGACCCGTGGGCGGCATTTCGGACATTGGGGCATATGAACGAAATGTTTCGATCGACCAAGCAACACTATTCAACGGCGTGCGAAATTTACCCTATCTAAACGGCAATGGCGCCCAACTTTCGGCAACGCGGCTAGGCAGTTTTGCGGCGACGACAGCGGCGGTGAAAGGCGCGGCTAATGAGATGCTCGCGCCCATGCAATTCAGCGTGGCGCCGGCGGGTGGGTCGCTCCCACCCGGACTGACCCTCTCGCCTGGGGGTCTACTGTCCGGAACACCAACGGCTAGCGGAACGTTCACGTTCGTGATCAAAGCGATTGACACCGACGGGGCGGCCGGGGTACAGCAATACACCATGACGATCATGGTCCCGACCGCGGCGGGCGTATCGATCTACGGACGTGTCCTGACCCCGAGCGGTCTTGGCCTCACCAATGCGCAGGTGATCCTGACCGATCAATTGGGCGGTGTCCGAACCCTCATTTCAAGTTCGTTTGGAGCATTCCAATTCGATGAACTGGTTCCCGGGCGGACGTATTTATTGACGGTCAATTCAAAGCGGTTTCATTTCGAGCCTCAGGTGATCGAACCGGTCGGCGCGCTGACGGAAGTGGAATTGCGACCGGCCCCTTAAACGGATGCGGTTCAAAAGTAGACTTGGAAATGCCGGTTCCCCTTCTCCCTTTTGGAGAGGGGGTTGGGGGGCATAAGCGCTAACCTAAACATTGAGAGATGACATTCATAGCTTAAGAATTTGCACCACAGAACTCACAGCGCAGCCCTGACGGGCCGCAATCAAACGTTGGATGGTTTTGTTTTTGGCTCCCCTTCTCCCTTTGGGAGATTGGGGGTTGGGGGGAGAGGGTGCGCTTCGCATACGGATCAAGATCAATAAAGAGTATCCGGAGCCCACAAAGTGGGCGGCAGAGGTTTTCCGGTTCAAATCCTATGGGACGGATCTAACCATGAATCAGCCTTATCAGCCCCAGAACAAATTCCAATATTAGTGAATGGCAAATTGGAACAGAGACGCCACTAACGAATCATGGGACCTCTGCCGCCCACTTCGTGGGCTCCGGACAATTCAATTGGTGACAGCCCCGTATGCGAAGCGCACCCTCACCCCCCAAACCCCCTCTCCCAAAGGGAGATGGGGAGCCAGAAAAACATGAACCGAGGTTTGGTTGCGTCCGGAATGTGCACACTGTGATCTTAAAAGTCTACGCCCGACTTGCGCAGATCGCGAAAATGGTCGAGCATCCGTCGGATGGATAATCTTACCCATTCGTTGGTGGGCGTGTTGGTCGCAAAGACCGGTTTAGAGAGGCTGTCGCCCTACGCGATCGCCGCCGCCGTGGTTTCCGCAAACGCACCGGATCTGGACCTTATCGCGACGGTAGGTGGGCGCTGGTCTTATCTCGAGCATCACCGGGGAATTACTCATTCGATCGTCGGTGTCGCCGTTATCTCGCTATTGGTTACTCTTTGCTTCTGGTTGTTAGATCGACTTCTTGCGAAACGACTGCAGCAAGCGCCGCGGGTCAAGGTGGCCGGTCTGACGGTCGTGTGTTTGATCGCGACGGCCACGCACCCCATTTTGGATTGGACGAATAATTATGGCATCCGCCCGTTTTTGCCCTGGAGCGATCAGTGGTATTACGGCGACCTGGTTTTTGTTTTCGATCCCTGGCTTTGGCTGCTTTTGGGCGGCGCCGCCTTTGTCGTAACTGCTAACTCACGGGCGCGAATCTTTGTTTGGACGATATTAGGGACGATCCTGTCGGCAACGATCTTGATTGCCGGCTATCTTGGCTTGCCGGCGCCTGATGCCATTAGCTGGATAACGATCGCATTTTGGTTGGTTGGGTTTGCCCTAGTCTGGTTGATCTATCGCTCGCGTCCGCCGTGGTTGACCAACGAAAAACTCGCGACGGTGGCGTTGTTGATCGTGCCGATCTATTGGTCGGGTTTGGCCTCCCTTCATTCACGTGCTGTGGATGCGTCGGCACGCCGGGCCGTGAGCCTATCCGAGGGCGAAGCGATCGTCCGCGTTAGTGCAATGCCAATGTTTGGGAATCCATTTCGTTGGCAGTCGTTAGCCGAATCTGATCGCGCGATCTATCGGTTTACCCAAGTTTTGAATTCAACACCGAGTGAAAGTCCGATCTCAAAGCGCTACGCAAAACCGGACCTGGGCCAGGTGCCACTCGTCGAGGAAGCGTCGAAGAACGAAAATGCCCTGGTATTTCTACGCTTCGCGCGTTTCCCTTTGGCCCGCGTCGCCGGTAAATGCCCACAAGAAACGGTCGTGCGATTCGCCGACTTGCGTTACACTGAACCAGGCAGTTCACGTGGGCCTTTCGCGTTGGAAGTGCCCGTCAGATGCCCGGATCCGCCGTTGAAGTGACCGTAATGAGTGTTTCAGGAAATGTGCCGCAAAAGATCTCCGTCGCCGTGACCGGCGCGCGGCAGATCAGCGTGCGTGTTTCGTCAGGGAACTACTTGGCCGCACTTTTCCTGACGACGTTTACCGTGGGCCTATTATTGCAATTGGACTATTCCAACGCGGCGCTCGTTTTGTTCGCGATCGCGTGGACGATCATTCCGGTGATCGCCTACACTGATCGGCTGACTTTTGACGGAAATGTGTTGCGCCGCCGGGGCCTGGTGGCGATGTTGTCACGCTCGATCACGCGCACGGACCAGCGGTTAAAGGTGGAAGAGATCGAAAGCGTGGTCACCTTTGCCGTCCGCACCTTACGCAGCGCGGGACGGATCTATTTCCGTTATCGAAGTGAGATCGCCAGCAACGGGCGCCGCTTCACCTTGGTTTCGGGCGGGCGCAATTACCGGGAATTGGTGCGGACGCTTTACCCCTTGATCGCGGACGCCAAGATGGACGTGCGTTCCGGTGAACTTCGCGATTATTTGGTCGAGCCGCAGGGGATCGAAGTCTCGCTCCGTTTGTTGAACCTGGCATCTTCCAGCGTCCTGGCAAATGCGATCGACCTGCCGCGCCGCGGGATCAAGGCAAAATTAAAGTCCGGGCGGGCTGGCGTAAAGCCACAAACACCGGACACCGCACGCGGCATACTATTACATCGCGTGGCGAATGAACTGCGGATCGCCGGCCGATGGCGCCAAGCCGGCGAGGCGTTTCGCCGTGCGCGCCTTTTGATACCGGCAGATGGTCGGTTATTGCTGGAATTTGGCCGGTTTGCCCGGTCGCAAGCCAATGCGCTGCGAAATATGCGCCTGCAACGACGTGCTCGCGCTGCTCTTCGATTGTCCGCCTGGATCGGTCGCGACGATTCCGCCTTGACCGCGCGGGTGGCGGAAAGCTGTTTCGAATACGGCGATGCCGAGCGCGCTTCGGTTCTGTTTCGCCGATCGCTGGCGACGAATCCGCGCCAGTTTCGCGCCGAACTGGGTTTGGCCGAGATCGCCTTGCGTGACGGAAAGCTGGCTCATGTGATCCATCATTTTGCTTCGGCGGCCGCGATCGCGCCGGATTTAGCGCTGGAACGATTTACCGAGCGCGAGATCGCCTACTATTCGCGGCTGAACGGTGACGATGAATATTTGGCGAAGGAGTTGCGGCGGGTCGGATGGCTCCACAATATTATTGGAGCGCGCCGGTTGACGACCCGATTGACGGCGGTTGGGCTGGGTGTGGCGTTGTTCGGTTCATTCCTGGGTCAGTTCGTGGTCGAGGTCGGTTGGGCAGTGGCCACATCGTCCTTGGCGGCGTGGTGCGGACTGCTGGCGGCTGGACGGTGGTTGTCACCGCGAAACAACTTTGAGGACGACGATTAGTTCAGCGGTCACTCCAAACAAGAATAAGCTGTTTTCAAAAGTGAGCGAAAGATCACGCACCGAACTCCCCTCCTATGCTTAGGAGGGGTAGGCGGCTTGCGGCCGTGGGGTGGTAGTTCTGTAGAATCCTAATGAGGCCTAAAAGACATTAACAGAACGAACCACCCCGGCGCTCCGCGCCAACCCTTCCTTAGCCGAGGAGGGGAGTCTTGCTTGCGCTTCGCGCAAAGTTGCCGCGTGAAAACGGGGCCGGAAGCAAACGCTTCCGGCCCCGTTTCTCATCATCCATCAATGGTCAACTAACCTTCCGGCGTTGCCGAGCTCGCGGCCTTTTTGGCCGGGACCGTCTTGCGCGCAGGTTTGTCCGCCGCAGTTACCTTCTTTACCACTCGCTTTGCCCCGGTCTTGACGCCTTTGGAACTGGCTGAGCTTGCCTTTTTCGGAGCCTGGTCCGTAGCCTGGGGTGGATTCAGCATCGCGTCCCACCGGTAATGCGGCTCGACCGCGGTCTCGCCCAAACGCTTAAAGATCAGCTTGGTCACCGCTTCGGTGATCCAATTGTGATAGAACTCCCCGACCGAATGCAGGTCCGCGTCAGGCGCCGGATTCATGAAATCGATCGCATAGGGAATGTTGTCCTTGATGGCAAATTCCACGGTGTTCAGGTCGTAACCGAGCGCGCGATTGATGGTCAGTACGTCCTGCGTCACGCGCTCCTTGAGGGCCGGCGCCAGGTAGTTTTCGTCAACAATGTACTGCTCGCCCGAAAGATATGCCTTCGTCGGATCGTAAGGCATGATCATCACGTCTTCCTGACCTACGCAGTAGCAACGCACGAACTGATCGAATTCGATGCCTTCCTGCAAGGTCATGCAAAGGGTACCGCTCTTGTTATATTCAACCCAAAGCTCTTCCAGCGAATTGATCTTCGAAACATTCTTCCATCCGCCGCCATCATAGGGTTTCAGGAACGCCGGAGTGCCGACATATTCCATAATGCCTTCCCAATCCAGCGGAAACTCGAGGTTGCGCAAACTTTCGGGCGTAATGTCCTCGATATAATCGTGTTGGGGCAGCAATACGGTTTTAGGTATCGCGACACCCAATTTCGCGGCCAAACAATAATTAAAGTACTTATCGTCCGCGGTCCACCAGAACGGATTGTTGATGATTATCGTGCCTTCAAGCGCGGCCTTTTTCAAAAACGCGCGATAGAACGGGACCTGGTGCGAGATCCGGTCGATGATCAGATCGTACGGCTTTTGGTCATGCAGACGGACGCCACCAACGGTCACGAACTCCGCTTGGACCTCGCCATTTCCACGTGAATTAAGATTTTCTATCAATGCTGCGGGAAAAGTCGTCTCCCGGCCTACCAAAACTCCAACCTTTTTCATTACAACTGCTATCCTTTCCGACAATACTCAAACTTGAAATTTGGCCAAATTAATCCCGCTTTCAAAAGATCGGGGAAATAGGCAAGTTAAATTACCCTCAGTAAAACCTTGAACTCTACCTGGCCCGCATGACCCTTGTCAAACCATATTGGCGGACAAGTCGGACATCCGTGAGCCACTAGTTTGGCATCAACACTTAGCAGTAGAACAGTTTACGGGCCAGGTTGATTTTGCAGTGTCTATGTTACAATCCGCTTTCCGAACAAACATCTTTCGTGGCCGGTTTACGGCGGAATTTCGCGCGCATAAATAGTTAAGGAGAAGCTTTTTAGTGTTCTTACGCATTGTCCCCCTCGGCAGCTTGATCATCGCCTTGACGTTAAGCGCGTCAAATTACTCTAATTCTGCGGTATCAGCCCAAGAACCGAAACCCGCGGGTCAGCCGCCAGTGTTGGCGCCCAAGCCGGAGCCAACGCCGGAAGCCAAGGCGCCAAAGAAGGCGCAGGAGAAGGTTTTCGACCGCAATAGCGCCACGGCCGACCAGATCGTTGAAGCAGTGATCCTGGTCAACGGTAGCCGCGAGGTATTTAATCAGATCCGGCGTTTTGGACTTGAACGCGGAAAGCGCGTGCTTACCCAATCAGATGGCCGGTTGATCGACGCGACGTATGAGCTTCGCTTTAAGCGCGGCGAAACGACGGAAAAAGATCAAACTCGCCTGGATCTGCTCAAACCGGTGCCGTATTCAATGATCTACGCCAACAATGAAAGTTGGGGAATGCTGAATGGCACGCTTTTCTCGCCGCGTCCTGAATTAGTAAAAAACTTTCAAGATCAAATGTGGCATGGGCTGGAACCGCTGTTCCGTTATAAAGAAGACGGTTCTGTTTTGACCCTGGTGGGCAGACAGAAACACGGCGGGGTCGAGGTTTACGTCATCGATATGGTGCATACGGCCAAGCTGAGATCGGATGCAAACGGCACGCCTAACGAGATCAAGCTAACCACCCGCTATTTCATCAGCGTGAATTTGCTGCGGGTCCTTTGGCTCGAATATGAAGACCCCGGCGCTTCCGGCAAGGCGGTTAAATACATGCGCCGTTTTTACGATTACAAAGTCGCGCAGGGGACCCTGGTGCCTTATCGCTCGGTTCTATTGCGGGACGGCGAACGGGTGGAAGAGACGAATTTGTTGACCGTTACTTATGGCATCAAGATAGACGAGGCGTTTTTTGCAAAAAGTTAGGTTTTGACCCTTTCCTCGGACCTCACAACGGAATTGCTGGACGGGTTTGGTTGTTCGCTATGAATCGCACTTAAACCGTCCGCGCTACGTTCGTTTCAGCCGTTTTAGATCATTGCTCCTTGAATTTCATTTCGAATATCGCATTGTTTTCACGTGCATTGCCATTTTGGGGACAACTGGTATGAGCAAAAGTTCAAAAAAGAAGCTTTCGGCTGGTCTCGACCGCCGGGGGTTCCTGCGGCGTGGGCTTGCCCTCGGCGCCGTCTTCCTGGCCGGGCCAAAATTGACCCGTACGTTTCACGCTTCAGGTCGAGCGAGCGAACTTGCAGCGCCGACCGTTCCCGAAATGTCGATCGCTGACTTGCAAGCCGCGATGGCGTCTGGCCGGCAAAGCTCGGTCTCATTGGTTCGGATGTATCTAGCTCGGATCGCTGCGATCGATCGGCGCGGTCCACAGCTAAATTCGGTAATCGAATTGAATCCGGACGCGTTAAAGATCGCCGCTGCCTTGGATGCCGAACGAAAAGCAAAAGGCCCGCGCGGACCGATGCATGGCATTCCGGTCCTGATCAAGGACAACATCGATACGGCCGATGCGATGATGACTACGGCCGGATCCTTGGCACTGGTGGCCGCTAAACCGCTGCAAGATGCGCATGTGGTCCGGCGATTACGCGAAGCCGGTGCGGTAATTCTGGGCAAAACGAACTTAAGCGAGTGGGCAAATTTTCGCTCGAACCATGCCAGCAGCGGATGGAGCGGCCGCGGCGGACAAACCCGCAATCCCTATGTGCTGGACCGGAATCCGTGCGGATCGAGCTCAGGCTCAGGTTCGGCAGTGGCCGCGAACCTTTGCGCCGTGGCCGTAGGAACGGAAACCGATGGGTCGGTGGTTTGTCCCTCGTCCGCCAACGGACTCGTCGGCATCAAACCTACCCTGGGATTGGTCAGCCGTGCCGGGATAATTCCGATCGCGCATAGTCAAGATACCGCGGGCCCGATGGCGCGTACGGTAACGGACGCGGCGCTCTTGCTTAATGTATTAGCCGGGATCGACCCGCGCGATCCGATCACTTCGACCAGTGCCGGTCACTTCGCCGAAGACTACACGCAATTCCTGAAGCCGGATGGTTTGAAGGGTGCGCGACTTGGGATCGCTCGTCAATATTTTGGATTTAGTGACGGGGTCGATCGACTGATGAACGCGTCCATCGAGGCGCTCAAACGCGGTGGCGCCATTATTGTCGATCCGGCAAACATTCCGACGCACGGTAAGTTCGACGATTCTGAATTCATCGTGTTGTTGTATGAATTCAAGGCCGACCTGAACGCATATTTGGCGGGTTTAGGCCCGAACGCGCCGGTCAAATCATTGAAAGATATCATCGCTTTTAACGAAAAGAACCGTGATCGCGAGATGCCCTATTTTGGTCAAGACATTATGCTAAAGGCCGAAGCAAAAGGTCCGTTGACCGAAAAGGAATATCTCGAAGCCCTGGAGAAGAACCGTCGGATGAGCCGCGAAGAGGGGATCGATGCCATTATGCGCGAACACAAGTTGGATGCATTGGTGGCGCCCACGGGTGGGCCGGTTTGGCCGACGGATCTGCTTAACGGCGACCATTTTACCGGCGGATATTCCAGCGCTTCCGCGGTCGCGGGTTATCCGCATATTACGGTCCCCGCCGGACAGGTCAGCGGCTTGCCCGTAGGTATTTCTTTCTTTGCCGGCGCGTTTGCGGAACCAACCCTGCTAAAGTTCGCCTTCGCCTTCGAACAGTTGACTAAAGCCCGGCGTCCGCCGTTGTACGCCCAAACCATTAAGATCTGATCCGGAATCGCGGAATGAACCAAAAGATCCAATTCACCAGATTGCATGCCGATGC
>JBDSEC010000378.1:0-11892 GCA_039920205.1 Pyrinomonadaceae bacterium | reverse complement strand
CAAAGTACCCAACAGGCTGGACGTGTGATAGAGATCCGAACCGGTGGTTGCTTCGATGTGACCAACCGAAAGGCGCTTTACTTCCCGATCCATGGACATGTACCGCGTTTCGTTGCTCGCTTTCAATTCGGCCAAAGCGCCAACCGGCATATCAACCGAGATAACACCTACGCCCGCCAGCGATTCACCGATGAAGATGCCATAGCGGTCGAAGAGCGCCGCCAGACGGCCGCTTTTCACATCGTCAACCTGCAAGATGACTTTGACCCGATCACTGGGAGATTTGGCCTGATCGACGGTTTCCTGCAGATCGGGTGAAACTTTGGCGCCGACAAACGAGTCGCTCGAGAGTTTGCCGTTGGTGTCGGCGATGTTCGAAGTTTGACCCACGCGCACGGCTTCGAAGAAGGGGGCAACTGTTGCATCGGCTTCGACATAATTCGCGTAGGCCAGCGCGCCGATCGAACCAACTACTTTCACTTTGCCCGTGGCCAAGGCCGCGGCAAATTCGTTGGCGGCCACTCGCGCAGCGCGAAGGCCGGCGAACTGCTGCAATTCGTCAACAAATAAGATAGCGTTGTTTCCCGGAGCGATGGCCTCAGCTAAAACTTCTTTCAACCGCAGAGCAAATTCGTCGGCGGTGGTCACTCGGGCGAATAGAGCATCAAGATTCAAACGGTAAACCCGCCGGGATCGCAACGCCGACGGCGAGGTGCTCGAGGACAAGTCGCGAGTAAGTCCAAAGGCGATCTGGTCGGCGGCGGCCCGGTCGTCTCCGACCAAAACCGGTTGAACGAAATTGGCACTACTCAGCAACTCAACAATTCGTTTAATTTCGGCGTCATGACCGGCGGCGGCGGGAAGTTTTCCCTGCTCCAACAACGCCGTCAGATCCTGCGCATATTTGTTCAGTGCGAAGCGTCCACCATCAACCTTGTTGTGAGCGTTGAACCGGGTTGCAAAAACAAAACCGGCGGCTGAGGATATCAACAGCGACAAAGTCACTACCGAAGCTATGAATCTGGACCTCATTTGGTAGGTCATGCCAATTACCTCGTACATTTGCGTGAAATTTTGGGACAAGCACTAGAACTGCAATTCACCCAGCGGTGCACAGTTAGCAACCATTGTGCCAACGGGCACAAGTCAACTGATTCGCGCTTTTGTTGAGTAAAACTGCTTAATGTGTAATTTTCGCGCCGGGGTGATTTGAAAGTTAAACCGTCAACCTGATGTTTAGATTAGTGAGTCCTGAAGGTGTCGGTCAAACTGACCGAATCGAGACTGGATCTGCTCGCAATTGGGAAATTCAAATGTTAAGGCGATCTAGGACGGTCGCTAGAACTTCGATCGCGAGCGCCGCCGCGTGATATTTTTGCCGCGGCAATCCATCAAGGTGATGAATAATATCCGACCGGGACAACCGGCGAATTTCAGCGACCGGTCGGCCGTTGATCAGTTCAACCAATGCTGAACCGCAAGCCAGGGTCGGCGCGCACCCGTAGGCGAGGAACCTCGCTTCTGAGATGAATCCGTCTTGGACGGAAAGCGACAATCGTATGCGATCGCCACAGACCGGGTTTACTTCTTCAGCAACCGCGTGGGCGTCGGGTATTTCTCCCGCATATCGCGGATGGGCGAGATGATCGTTAAAGGTGTCGGAGTAAGGCACAGTTTTAGTGCTCGCGCTAGATCACACTGACAATGTGCTGGGCCGGTTCCGCCAGACTGCGTTGGTAGAGGGGTGAAAGACGGCGCAGGTTATCCACCGCTCGCGGAAGTACTTCCAAAACATATCCCACATCTTCCAGGGCGTTGTCGCGACCAAAACTAAATCGGATGGATCCGCGCGCCAACTCATCGTTACGTCCCAGCGCAAGTATCACGGGCGACGGCTCCAACGATCCGGACGAACAGGCCGAGCCGGTCGAGACGGCGATCCCCTGCAGGTCTAGATTGATCAGCAACCCTTCGCCTTCAATGAATCGGAACGAAATGTTGGAAAGATGCGGCAGCCGATGTTCATGCCCGCCGTTAAAGACCACCTCCGCGACTTTGGACTCGACCCCGGATTCAAACGCGTCACGCAGAGTACGCAGATGATCGATACGTCCGTCGAGCTCCGTTACGGCAAGTTCCGCGGCTTCGCCAAAGGCCACAATATGCGGGACCGATTCGGTGCCGGCGCGACGTTCCCGCTCTTGATGCCCGCCCACATTCTGCGTGACCAAGCGAACTCCCCGGCGCACGAACAGCGCGCCCACGCCTTTCGGGGCATAAAGTTTGTGCGCTGAAAGCGACAAGAGGTCGCACCCGAGGTCCTCCACACTTACCTTCATGCGCCCGGCCGCCTGCACCGCGTCGGTGTGCAACGAAAGATGGCGTTGCCCGGCGGCCTTCCGCTCTTGGATCAACTGTCCCACGGCGGCTATTGGCTGGATCGTGCCGATCTCGTTATTCGCCAACATCACGGTGACCAGAATCGTATCGGGGCGAATCGCCGCCGCGACGTCTTCGACGCGAACAATGCCGTCCGCGTAAACCGGCAACCGCGTGATCTCCCAGCCTCGCTCTTCCAACGCATCACAGACGCCGCGAACCGACGAATGCTCGATCTGTGACGTAATAATATGCCGTCCGTGCTGCACGTTGCCTTCGGCCAGACCACGAATTGCCAGGTTATTTGCCTCGGTCCCGCCCGACAGAAAGACTAGCTCATTGGCCCGGGCGCCAATGAGCGAAGCGACCTGCCGCCGAGCGCGATCGACCGCGGCCCGCGCCTCTTGCCCATAAAAATGAACGCTCGAAGCATTGCCGAATTTTTCCGTCAAATACGGCAACATCGCCGCCACGACCCGCGGGTCCACCGGCGTGGTTGCACTGTTATCTAAATAGACTCGCTTCATCAGTCAGGCACCAGATCCAAGTACAGGTTCACTTTCGAGTCTAGACCTATCGAACAACGTCAAGCAAGCGCGCAAACATTTGTGGCGCAACCGTCCTGACGGTGGTAGCATCTTGGCATTAGACCGATCCACTTCCGCCGCCTGCGGAACTTTGCTCCCTTTTTCGGTATGTCTGGTTGGCTCTTTTTTGCACGAGGTCATTTGAAGATGAGAAAAGGCTTGGTTCATTTACTTGCTCTGTCATTGGTTTGCGCTATCGGGTTCCCCCTGACCGGCGCCGCCAGTGCCCAAACGGTCAACCCATTGGAACGGGGATACCGCACCGGTTATTCGGACGGCTACGTGGCCGGTTACCGCGACACGGTCGACCACGCCCAATACGATTTCAAAAACGATCCGGATTTTCGCAAAGCTGATCGGGCCTACATTCCCGCCTATGGTCCAGTCGAAGATTTCCGCGACGGTTATCAACAAGGTTTCAGCGTCGGCTACGATGACGGCTTTCAAAGCCGCGGTTTTAACTCGACCATCCCGAAGAATATCGCACGCAAGGGCACGATCGACGATGACGATAACAACTCGTCTTCGTCCAGCGGATCTTCCACCTCAGGCAGCGGGATCACCGCGTCCAGCATTCCCAAGAACACGGTCTTGCTGGTCGAGCTTTTGGACGAGGTTTCCAGCGAGCGCAGCCAGAAAGGCGACCGGTTCCAAGCGCGCATCGTCGAACCGGCCGAGTTTGAAGGCGCCATCATTGAAGGTCATGTTGAGCGAGTACAGCGGCCGGGAAAAGTCAGCGGCACCGCACAATTGCAGTTGGCCTTTGACACCATCAGGGTCGATACCGGCGCCGATACTGAGCTAAAGGCGCAAGTGGTCGAAGTGGTCCCCCTAAATCCGGGTGACAAGGTCGAGACCGCGGATGCCGAAGGCGGCATCAAGGGCCGTGCCTCAAAGACCAAAGACGCCGTTAAAGTTGGCTTCGGCACCGCCGTGGGCGCCATCATCGGCGCCATCGCGGGTGGCGGCAAAGGCGCGGCCATCGGTGCGGCCATTGGCGGCGGCGCCACCGGCGCCAGCGTTTTAAGTTCGCGGGGCGGCGACATTAAATTGAATCGCGGACAGCAACTGCGGATCCGCACCACCGCCAACGCCCGGTTGAATTGATGAAGAAGTAGTCAGTAGCCAGTGGAAAGTAGACAGTAGACGGTAGAAAAACACCCTCGGTCCACGGTCACAATTAGGGTTGTCATCCATTTTCGATTGCTATCTACAGAATACCGTCTACTTTTTACGTCTTTTTGCCGATGTCGGATCGGGGTCGCTGCAAAATGAGCTATTCACCTTCGATGACGGACTACTGACTACTGTCTACCGTCTACCTCTTCATGTTCATCACCCTTCTAAGCGATTTCGGAATGGCCGATTATTTTGTCGGTGCGGTGAAGGGTGCGGTCCTTTCGATCGCGCCCGCGGCGGTTTTGGTTGACCTAACTCACGAAATCCCCGCACACGATATTGCGACCGGGGCATTTGCTTTGTCGGCGGCATACGCGGAATTTCCGGCCGGAACGATCCACTTGGCCGTGGTCGATCCCGGTGTGGGCTCGTCCCGCCGGGCGATCGCGATTCAAACCCGTGATTACTTTTTTGTCGGTCCGGATAACGGCCTGTTTAGTTTGATCTATGACCGCGAATTGGATCGCCGCATTTTTCAACTGACCGAGGTGAAATATTTTCGGCGATCAGAAAGCACGACCTTCGACGGGCGGGATGTTTTTGCGCCGGTTGCCGCCCACCTGGCCAACGGGGTTTCGATCACCGAATTTGGCCCGGAGGTCCACGACCCGGTCAGGCCGCCGTGGCCCATCCCGCAGGCAGGGTCGGACGGCTCAATTTCCGGCACGATCATTCACATCGACCACTTTGGAAATTGCGTAACCAATATTACCAAAGAACAACTGAATAGATCTGGACCAGCGGATAAGTACGATCTACAGATCGGACCGCACCGGATCGATCGGCAGTTCAATTCTTATGAAGGCGGCGGTTCGAGTGGCGAGCCATTGATCCTCTGGGGAAGCGCCGGCTATTTGGAAATATCTATGCGGAAGGCATCGGCCGCGCTATCGCTCGGGATCAAGACCGGCGACCACTTGCGATTGTTTCCCGCTAAGCCAAAAAAATAGCCTAGAATTTTATTGGTCTTGATTCGGTTCTCGTTGTATCATTTACCCGTTCGTTCGCTCGCATTCGTCTGGAGTACTCACCATGAAGCTGCATTTGCATCCTCGTGTTTCGACCGTTGATCCGGCCCACAGACTTTCGGTTTGGGTGGGCGCTTTTCAAACCACGCAGGCGCCCGCCATCAGTTGGACGCTAAATGGCGTACAGGTGCAACCCGCAACAACTCGTGCGATCACGAGCGCGCGGACCGGTAGCATGTTGCCCGATCCAAACATAGAACGGGCTTTCACCGGCGTATTTGAATTTTCTGGACTGTCGGCCGACACGTTCTACCAGATAACCGCGTCGGACAATAACGTATCTGCGGATCTTCTTACGCGAACGTTGCCCGATCGCGTACCTACCGGCTTAGATAACTTTTTCAATGTCTTACTTGTTTCCTGTTTTCACGCCGAGGAGGATGGTGGGGGGCAGGCTAGCCGCATCGCGTCAAGTCTGTCGGGACCGTTGCGCCCGCACCTGACTATTTTGAGCGGTGATCAAGTGTATCTGGACCTACCGACGCTGCAGAATTTCCCGAACCAGATCGATTGGTTGGCCGATAAGTTCGAAGCCGATTATGTGCGTAACTGGTCCGAAACTACCGGATATGCCGGAGTGTTGCGAGCCGCGCCGAGTGTCGCCTTACCCGACGATCACGAATACTGGAATAATTTCCCGCATGTAAGTCCCGTGATCCAAAACTCGTTTACCCAAACCGGACGTGACAATTGGACGGCGGCGGCGCAAGCGGCGTTCAGCGCTTTTCAAACGACCGCACCGGCGGGATCGGGAGACCCGATCAGTTTTGACGTCCCGCCCCTCTCGTTCTTTGTCGCCGACACCCGCACCCATAAAGACCCGAATCAAATGACAACGTTGGACCAAAACACCCGCGATCAAATTAGCGATTGGGTCGCGCACGTGATCGCTGGGAATCACTTTCCCGTCTTAGTTACCGGACAATCGTTGTTTCGCGAAGCGGCTGGTTTAGGTGGGAACGTAACCGATTTCGAGATGCCCAACTACAGCGATTATGACGACCTGATGCGCAAGCTCGCCGAGCTGGCGGATGCCGGCCGACCCTTATTGTGTCTTACCGGAGACGTGCATTGGGGAAGGGTGACTTCCGTCGTCGACCTGACCAAATTCCGGCCCGCGATGTTCGAGATCATTTCGTCACCCACCGCCTTAGTTACCAGTGTCGGTTTTGACCAGCTTCATCAATTTACTAGTGCGATCGGCGGGTTTTTCGGAGCGATAGATCCGTTCCCGCGGCATGCGTCGGCCGATGCGGCGCCTATCTTTCTGGCCTCGAATGCCTTGTCAGGTCGTTTCGCCTGTCAGCAAATGCATGCGCAGAAAGGTAATCACTTGGCATTACTGCGCTTTCGCCAGAGCGGTGGCAGCGTCGAGTTGCGCGTGGTCTATTGGCCGTGGCCGGAAAAAGGCCCGCCGTTGCCCCCGGTCGAGTTGAACTCGATAACCCTTACCCCCTTTTGAGATGAACTAATTTTCCCCGGTCAAGTTCCTGCATTGTCAGTGCCCGGAACGGAGGAACCCACATGCTTAACATCATTAGCTCACCGGCAGAGACACCAAACGAAGAAAGCTTTCGACCCGAACCGCGAGTCGGCACGGAAAATAATTTGAAATGGCTGGCCCGCAACTGGCCGGCCAGCGGCAAGCAGACTAAATTGATCATGGTCGGCGGCACCGGGCAGATCTCGTTCCGGTTGCGGGTCGCTCAATCGCATATCCGGCATGACCTGACCCCGAGCTCGTGGTCCCACATCATGCTAGTCGATGAAGAGAAAACGGCGCTGGAGAAAACCACGATCAAAGAGATCTCGTTAAATCCGGTCAACGGCTTCGGCTTTCCGCCCATGACGAACGGGGTCAAGGAAGTCACCTTGAACGAATATCGCAACCGTTCTCGCTTCCCCAATATCGCAATTCTGGGGATTCCCGTCGACCTGGACGCAGTCCGCGCGACTCTCGAACGATTCAAGAAGCAGCGGGCGGCACTTGATTCGGTTGACTTGATACTTCGCTGGCTGGGGTTTTGTTGGGGAGTGGCCCACAGTCCGAATCCACTCATGGATGGAATGGGAATACCTTCCGCCGCCCTGCTCGATGTGGTGCTGGGTGCGGTTGGTTTCGATCTAACCCCCGGGTTGGAGAGCCGGTCGAGTTGCCCCGAAGCCGTTTGGCAAGCCGCGCGCTGGTGGCGGTCATATTACACAGATCAGAACCAAACGGAGATCACGGGTGCCTACTGCGTCTCACACAAACTGATGAACTTTTGATTCCCTAGAAAAACCCGCCGGATCAGATCCGCCAGTGATCCGGATCCGGCGAGATTTACCCTAAAGTGGCTTTATACCCATTCGTATTCTTTCCCGTTTATTTTGTACTTCATCAGATAGTTCACCGAGAACCAGGGAACATCGCCGTCTTGCGCCGCTTTATACCGCTGGTAGCTTTCGGGGTTCATCCAACGATTTAACCAGTAGGTGCGCTCGGGTCCGGCCTTGAAGAAGGTCTCGCCCGTTTCGGGATTGATCAATTCGAACTCGATCTCGGCGTTGAGTTCGGGATAGGCCCACCAGAGCTTGTTGTGAAAGAGGCGTTCGGCGGGAACCAAGAAACGGTGAGCAAAGGCAGCCGGAAGTGCTTCATCGATCGGACCGGGCACTTTGCCTTCAATGCGCCGGTAAATACCAACCTCGGCGCCGATGCCGCCCGGGAATTCGTCGATCCCCATAAATTTCTGACACCATCCGATCCAAAGTTGAATCACCACCGGGTTACCGTCAATTACGTCTTCAATTACTTTGGTTGAATAGTCGGGCCAGCGGATCAAGGAAAAGCATGGTAGCGTTTCACACGCCTTCTTCCACCAGTCGGCAGTCTCGACATATTCGTAGCCATTTGCGTCGGTAAAGTTAGTCGATGGATCAAGGTCCGGCATGTTCGGTTCCTCCTGTGCAGCGAGAGTTAATTTACCAAAGACAGGGTAGGATCAGTTCATCTAAACCGGCGCGGCGCTAAAACAGAATTAGCGGCCCGAGTTTAGCCGCTAACCCCAAACAGTTCCAAGTTGCCAGCAATATACGCCCGGACCCACGCCTGGTCAAGGATCAGAGCTACCTACATTGGCTCCGTCCACCGAACAGCGCCCGATCAGGGGCGGTCAATTCCGGCTTACGCCAGGAAGCCCAGATTCGATCCGACGAAGTTGTTGATATTCGGAAATACCAGCGGGATGTCCGCCTCGGCCAATCCATACCAACGCGCCAGGGTCGCGGCATATTGCTCGACCGAGACCGACGGCAGGAATCGCCCGCGAGAATCTGCATCATCGCCCGAACCGGTGACCAAAGTCGGAACAAAGCTTCCATTCGAAGTAGGCTTGCCGTAGAAATCCCCCCCTAAAACGGAATCGCCAACCACAAAGTAAGGCCCGCCCCAACCGTGGTCCGAGCCGACGTTGCTGCCCGAGCCCGCCGGATTAAAGGTGCGATTAAAATCGGACATGGTAAAGGTGGTTACCTGGCTGCCCGCGCCCTGTGCGGCCATCTCGTCGTAAAACGCCTTGATCGCCTGGCTTACCTGAGTAAGCAGGCTGGCATGGTTGGCCAATTGCGAACTGTGATGGTCAAAGCCACCCAATTGCACGAAGAAGATCTGGCGGCTCATGTTTAGCAGCGTGCGCAGTTTGATCATCTTTGCGACCTGCTTAAGTTGATTTCCCAGCGTGGTCGCCGGAAAGGTCACGGTCAAAACGGGGTCCTGACTAAGCTGCTGACTGACGTTCACGGCCTGCTGTGTGATCACACTCGCGTTCTGGATCATCGTTTAGCTGAGATCCTGTTGCCGCGCGTTGTTCATGGCCGTGCGCCGGGCCAATTCATCCGCCGCGGTTCCAAACCCATCCAAAGCTAGAACCTGATTTAGCGGAGTCGGCGCCGCCGCCACGATCAACGGTTTGGTGTTACTGCCATTGTTAAAGATCGAAGCACCCGCGATGGAAGTGATCATCGGTATCGCTGCGCCTGGATTTAACGATCCGGTCCGATCGGCCACCCGTCCACCCCAACCGGTGGTCGAGCGAAAACTAGAGATCCCGGTGCGGAACTGCTCGGCCTGATCCGGATGCGAAAACAACTGATAGGGCCGCGGCGCACCGGCCTGATAAGTCGTGCGCGTCAACGGTTGGACCAGATTTCCGACGTTACAAACGATCGCCATCTTTCCGGTGTTCCACAGCGGCGTCAACGGGGCGAGCGAAGGATGCATCCCGTAAACCTGCCCCCCCATGCTGGGCGGAATGATGGTCTGCAGGGTATTACGCGCGATGGCCAAACCCTGTGCCGAGCGGGCCGCCGCGTATTGGTTGTAACCCGCGTCGTAATTCGGAATGATCGAATTATTGCCGTCGTTGCCGCCGTCCAGGTAGATACATACCAAAGCCTTGTACCCGCCACCCGCAAGCCGCGAACGGTCGACCCGTTCGCGGGCCAGAACATCCATTAGTCCGAAATGGCGCATCTGCGTCGCCATCGCCGCCATACTTAAGACACGGCATGACTTGCGTAAGAATTCTCTTCGATCTTCGTTCATGGTCACCTTATCTTTGCACCTGGAATTGCGGCATCGTCGCAACCAGATAGAGCGCCGTACGCGCTCGCTTTAACGGATTATCCTGCGAAACGGCTAGGATCGCGGTCAAAAACTGACTGCGCACCGTGGGATTCATTGAACCATGCATCAGCTCTACATTAAGGGTATCCAGCAACTGCACCTCGCTAAGATCCGAAGTCGCCAGATTCTGCAATCTGGTCAGGTCCAAACGCGTGCCGCACGGCACGTTGGTCGGACTGCTGGCTGAACCCGCCGACGCCGGGACTCCGCCCGAGCCGGTGCTGTTCGGCGGCGCGAACAAGTTCACCATATTCGCGCGTTTTAACGCCGTGCCAGTGGAAAAGATCTGGAACTCGGGCCCCGACAACGGTGTGCCCGGAATGACATAATTCATCGAGAAGTAATTGAACACGTTGGGCGAATTGAATACATCTTGATCCAACGGTTGAGTCACATCGTTGATCACGCCGTCGCTCAAACCATTGCAACTGGCGGGGATCGAGATGTTGTTATTCGCCCGCGGATTGAACGGACGCAAAACATTGGTAACCAATAGAACCGGCTCTCGCAATTTGCCGTAATCCGGATCGGTCTTTACGTTGCCGCGCGCTTCCGGATCCAACAAGATCGCGCGAACGACGGCCTTTAGATCGCCTCGCGTACCTGAACCGTTATTGGCAAACACCGCCGATACGCGTCCGACATACGCGGGGGTCGGATTACTGGTCACCAATTGTTGGATCAGCAACTTGCTAATGAATGGAGCTACGTTCGGATGATAGAAAATATTATCCAGCGCGGCTTCCAGGTCCTGCTCGGCGGTTTGGCCGGCCGGGATGACCGGGGTCGAGCCCGGATAATTCAACAGCGACTTGCTGGTCGTATCGTGATTCGCCGGATTCACGATCATGGGATCGCGGTAATTCAACAGGCCCGGCTGTGAATTCCCACACGTCTGATTGCAGAACGACCAGCCGGTAAAGACCTTGGCAAAGTTCACGATGTCGTTCTGGTTATAACTGGGGATGCGGTTACCCATCCCATCTAACATTGGCGTGCCGTCGGGCTTTAATAGATCCAATCCGATAGTGAACAGTTGCAGGATCTCGCGTGCGTAATTTTCGTTCGGATTCGCTTGGGTGCTGATCGCCATATCCAGGTAATTACCCATGGCCGGATTCAACGTGATCTCTTTCATCAAGGTGCGGAAATTACCGAACGCGTTTCGATCGATCGTCTGCACGTAGGGCAACATGCGGCTGGGTTGGGTCGTGCCGCGCCCCGAAACCACCATGATCTGGCTTAATGACCACGACACCCGCCGACGAAGTTGCTGATTTTCGTTGTATAGAACTTCGCGATAGAACCAGTTCTGCAGCGGGTACATCGTGTAGTTATCACGAAAACATCCGGCCGGAATATCAACCGGATTCGGGTCTCCATCACAGGTGGTGGGCGGGGTTTGCACCTGCAACGGATAGTCCGGATAAGTGAAACTGAGGAAGTTCACTTCGTCCATCTGTTCTTCCAGCCAGGTGCTGTAACCGATCCGGCGCAGCCGTAGTTCCAAAGCAGCGTTTGGTCCAAACGTAGCCTGCTCCATGAACCGCACGCGATCCCCTTCCCAAGGCAGCGCTACTCGATTTGCCAACCGATTCGGTTTCGATGAAGCCGTGCCGGGTAGCGGAGTAGGCGTCGCGCCCGGATCGTCGTCCAACTTGCCGCCTTCGTACCCAAGCGAAAGCCGCACGCGATTACTGCTCATGCCGCGCCAAGTTACGCGGACCAATACATCACCCAATGGTCCGATCTCCGGTCCCAAACGAACACTCAACGCATAAACGGCTTTGTACAGACTCGAGGGTTCCAAACCGACGACCGACAGCGGAAAACGGAAATGGAGAGCGTCCTCGAACTCGGCGCGAAAAGCGTTCGCACCTTCGCCCTCGAGCAATTCGAGATTAGTGAGATAGAAAGTCAGCACGCGTTGCCGGCCCGGTTGGACCACGCGTGGGTTCAGGACCGGTCCGTGAACCAAAGACGGCAGAGCCAGCAACGCCCGGGTCGAACCCGGCTCGCTGATCAGCACCGGTGCATCTTCGGGTAAACTGGC
>JBDSEC010000377.1:0-6558 GCA_039920205.1 Pyrinomonadaceae bacterium | reverse complement strand
GCATACCGCGTTGCCGGACGTTTCGACAGTAAGGTATGTATTCTGGCGCATAAAGTTTCGGTTGCTTAACCGGCTTTCTGGATTTCACTTGCTAACGTCGAACCGCAATACGCTAGAGAGTCTTCGTGGGTTTTTGTCCGAGTCGAGTTTACGCGGGATCCCCGTGGCCTATTCCGGGATCGACGGTGACGAGATACGCCAAGCACTTGAATCGCGATCGGATCAGGTTACTTTGCGCCAACGGTTTGGATTGCCGGCAACTGCATTTCTGGTTTTTGCACTGGGCCAATTCATCGAACGCAAGGGGTGCGTGACGTTACTTGAGGCCGCCGCCACCTTGCGCGAGGAACGGCCGGATCTGTTTTACATTTGGGTCGGCACCGATCAACTGAGTGCCGACGGTCAACATCAGATAGAATCAAGCGGGGTCGCTGACCGATTTCGCTACGTTTCCGGAAGTGAATTGGGTGCCGACCGGCAGGCACTGTTGTCGCTCCTGCGTTTGGCCGATCTGTTTGTCTTGCCGAGTTTGAAAGAAGGACTTCCGCTGGCCTTACTCGAGGCCATGGCTTTGGGAAAGGCCTGTATCGCTTCGAATATTAATGCGATCCCCGAAGCATTGCATGACGGCACGAATGGCCGATTGGTTCCGCCGGGAGATGCCGGCGCTCTGGCCGAAGAGATCAGCGAACTCGCAAGCAACGATGCGCTACGCGATCGATTCGCTGCCAACGGGCAGCAAACGGTCACCGAGCAATTCGACGAGCGGATCACGGCCGAGACGACCTTGGCCTATTACGAAACGTGTTGGGATGATCGAGGGTAATTGATGGCCGTTGTAGAAATTGAACAGTCGTTGGCGCGGACCGATCTAGCGCTATTTGAACAGATCGCTAGTCAGACGACCGAGGACGACAAGCGTTCTTTGTTGGCCTGCCAACTCGCCGTCCGTTCGTTGCTGCCTTCGTTCACTTATCTCGAGATCGGATCGTACCTCGGCGGCAGCATCCAGCCCTATCTCTTTGACGATAAATGCCATCGGGTGTTTTCGATCGACAAGCGCCCAACCGTGCAGCCGGACGAACGCGGCGTCGATTACATCTATGAGAACAATTCGACCAACCGCATGTTGGAGAAGTTGCGCGCGGTCCACGAACCAGGCGCGGCAAAGATCGTTACCTTGGACGGCGACGCTAGTGCGATCGATGCGGCAAAGATAACGACCCCGCCCGAGTTGTGTTTCATTGATGGCGAGCACACCGACGGCGCGGCCTTTTCCGATTTTCTATTTTGTTTGAAGGTGCTGGCGCCGAACGGTGTGATCATGTTCCACGATGCGGCCGTCGTGTATAACGGATTACGGCGATGCACCGATCATTTAGAGCAGCAGGGGATCAAATTCCGCGCCTACAACCTGCCGGATGTCATGTTCGTGATCGAGATCGGCGACCTGCCGATCCATCAGCACCCCTTGCTGCAAGAGCGGCTGAACAATAATTACAAAGGTTATCTTACGTCGCTGCAATACAACGATTACTACCGAAATTTCGCTAACAAATCGATCTTTCGCTGGTACCGAAAGGTGCGCGTGAAGATCGAGCGCAACAACGTGAGTAAGTGAGAGACTTTGCCGCGGATCTGCCCGGACAGCGCGGATCTGAAAAGAGCTAGAGGTACGTTTGACGTTTAACTGGTCGAACACTCTGGCGCGGGGAGCGATAGGCAAACTCGGAAATTTTAATGAAGAAGATCGGGGTCCCGCGCAATGTTTTATTCAGTTCACTGAGCTGGTTCGTGCCCTTAGGGATCACCTTTTTGGTCACGCCCCTGATCGTCCGCGGCCTGGGGCACGAACAATACGGTCTGTATGCACTGGTGCAGGGCTTCATCGCCTACTCTTTCAATTTCAACGTCGGCCGGGCGTTGACCAAATACATTTCTACCTTTCGTGCCAAAAACGAGACCGGCCGAATCGGTGAAGCGCTGACCGCCACGTTGTTGGTAAATCTGCTAGTTGGTGTGGTCAGCGCCGGCCTCCTGATTTTTTTTGCCGGCTGGTTAGTGGTCGATCTGCTGAAGATCCCCGCGCCCATGCAGCGGCAGGCATTGTTGGCTTTTTACGTCGCGTCGGCCACCTTGCTGCCGATGATGCTGGGCTTCGTCTTTAATGCGGTGCCGCAGGCGTTGCAAAGATTCGATATCTATTCGCTGGTGATGTTGGGCGGCGGCGCCTTCAACCTGATCGGGAACGCGATCTTGGTCCTACTGGGTCACGGCGTGATCACCCTGTTGCTCTGGAATCTGCTGGGCAGCAGTCTCGTGTGTTTGGTGTTCATGTACTACACCCGCGTGCTTTTGCCGGATGTGCCGATCGCCTGGCATGTGTCGCGTGATCTGTTACTGGGCGTGATCCGGTTTAGCGCGAGTGTTGCCGCTTATCAGATCTTGGCTAATATTCTCCTGTTATTCGAGCGCAGTTGGATCGCCCGCGCGTTGGGTACCGAGGCCGTCACCTTTTATGTAGTGCCGATGACGATGGCGATGTATATCCATGCTTTCATCGGTAGTTTGACCTTGGTGATGTTTCCGATGGCCAGTGAGGCGCATGCGCAAAGCGATCTCGAACGCTTACGGCTGATCTATTCCCGGGCGATCAAGTACATCAGCATGATCGTGGTTTTTATCTGCGTCACATTGTGTGTTTGCAGCTACCAGTTGTTGACCGCTTGGGTCGGGATCGAGATCGCGGATCATTCGTCGCGCGTTTTGATCATACAATCGATCGCTTTCAGCATTCTGGCCGTGGGGATCGTTCCCTGGCAGATGGCTGATGGATTGGGGCGGCCGTCGTTCAATGCTTTATTAGTGGTAGTCTGGCTGCTGATCGCCGTACCGCTAATGATCGTCCTTACGCCCAAGCTGGGAATACAGGGAACTGCGTGGGGCCGGCTGTTTAGCATTTCCACCATACCGGTCTATGCGCTTTTGATCGAACGTTGGGCGTTGCACCGGAATTTGTGGGGATTTTGGCGAAACACCGTGGCGGTTTTGGTGCTCGCGGGCGCGATCGCTGGCGTGGCAGAGTATTTCATGCTACGCGCGGGCCTGTCTGGATGGCTGAATTTAGCAGCCGCCGGAACTGCGGGTGGCCTGGCCTATTTGGGATGTTTGCATTTGACGCGGTTTATTAGCGATGATGAACAGGCTTGGCTGCGCGGCTTCGTGATGCGCGCCGTGACGCCGTGAGGCGGTTTCCGAGGCAATGATGATCAATACTAATCCATCAGAATTTTGGCGTGACCGGCCTGTCTTAGTGACCGGTTGTACCGGTTTGCTGGGTAGCGCGGTAACGCGGACATTGTTGGCGCGCGGCGCATCGGTCGTCGGTTTGATCCGCGATTGGACCCCGGAAAGTGAATTGATGCAGAGCGGCGATCTGCGCCGCATTCAGATCGTTCGCGGCGACCTGGTGGAACAGGACGTGATCGAACGGGCCCTGGGTGAATACGAAGTCGCCACCGTGTTTCATTTGGCCGCGCAGACGATCGTGGGCATCGCCAACCGCAATCCGGTCAGCACCTTTGAATCCAATATCAAAGGTACCTGGAGTTTGTTGGAAGCCTGTCGGCGCTCGCCGTTGGTCAAGCAAGTCGTGGTGGCGTCGTCTGACAAAGCCTATGGAACCCACGATACGTTGCCCTATTCGGAAAATGCTGCACTGCAGGGCCGTCATCCATATGACGTCAGCAAATCCTGTGCGGATCTTTTGGCCCAATCGTACGCGGTAACCTACGGACTGCCGGTTTGCGTGACGCGGTGCGGGAATCTATATGGCGGCGGCGATCTGAATTGGAATCGTCTGATCCCAGGAACGATCCGCTCGGCATTGCGCGGCGAACGCCCGGTGATCCGCAGCGACGGTAGCTTCATCCGCGATTATTTTTATGTGGAAGATGGCGCACTCGCGTATTTGCAATTGGCCGAGTTGATGGCCAGTCAAGAATCGCTCCACGGCGAGGCGTTCAACTTTAGCAACGAGATCCAAGTGACGGTTTTGGAACTGGCCCAGAAGATCTTGCAAGTCGCCGGGCTCGAGGGAATTGAACTCGATGTGCGGAATGAAGCTACGCACGAGATCCCGCACCAATATTTGGATGCGACCAAGGCGCGCACGCTCTTGAATTGGCATCCGCAATTTACGCTTGACCAAGGATTGGAACGCACTATCGGCTGGTACCGTAAGTTCATCGCCGATAAGGATGAAAGAAATGCCGAACACGTTGGCGCTTGAGCGGATCCTGGTTACCGGCGGCAGCGGTTTTATTGGTCAGCATCTTCTGCGGGCTTTGGTTGCGTTAGGGAACCGGCCCATTGCGACCACCCGTTCGCTCAAAGGGGTGCGGATCGCAGACGACCTGAAAACGACGGTAGATTGGGTGGAGGTCGATTGGATCGATCCGAACTCATTTGCAGAATTGAATTGGGAACCGGGTCCAGTAAGCGTTTTTCATTTGGCCGGCGTTCGCGTCCCTGATTCCGTCGAAAATGCGTATGAACGTAATTGGCAAGGAAATGTCGTGGTTACGGAGAATCTGCTACAAGCCCTTCATCAGAGGTGGGATCTCGAGCGGTTTGTAGCATTGGGCAGCGCTGAAGAATATGGGGAGATCGAGCTGCCGATGAAGGAAACTTCTTTGGCTCAGCCGGTGACGAGCTACGGCAGATCCAAGGCTCGCATGACGGCAATGGTCAAGGAATGGCATAGAGATGCCTGGGTGCCGGCCGTCGTGTTAAGGCCATTCAGCGTTTACGGCCCGGGGCAACCCCGGCAGATGTTCATTTCGCAGGCGATCGATCACGCGGTAGCTGGCGAGGACTTTGCCATGACCGAGGGTCAACAAAGGCGCGATCTCGTCTATGTTTCGGATGTGGTAAGTGCGTTGTTGTCCGTCCGGCCGGGGTGCCCGGTCGATCGCTTTGGTGGACACGACATAAATATAGGGAGCGGCGAATCGCGTTCGCTTCGCCAGGTCGCCCAAATGATCTGGCTGCTCAGCGGAACAGAAGCGGAATTGCAGATCGGTGCACGGCCGGCACCGCCGGAAGAATTGCACGACACCTGGGCCGACATTTCGCGAGCGCGCGAGTTGTTAAATTGGGAACCGCGCGTCGATCTGGCAACGGGATTACGGGCAACCATCGAATGGGCCCGAACGGCGGAATCAAACACAAGCCCGGAATATTCATGAACGTTTGCGGCCACGGCGTGAACGAGAGCTACGTTGGTTCGAACAATCCGCCTCGGTACAAGGATACACTGGCAAAAGTTCGCCAACAATGTGCAGGGGAAAATCGATTGGCTACACCGTTCAACTATCGAATCGGCTAGGCCGCTGTCCAGTGCGGTGACGGCTATGCCGGACCGGGAACAACCCCAAATATCTTGCGGCTGCGCCGCGAATTTGGTTTTCCATTTGGAACGATCAAGAACCGACGCGGCGTAGCCGCCGGAGCAAAACTAGCATGACGATGAGGCGAAGCCTCACCGCACTGGACAGCGGCCAAGCCGAATTGCAGGTTGATCGTTTTAGTTCCAAGGTAAATTGAGGCCGCGTTGGATGGGTTCTTGTGCTCAACCCACGCGCGGGGAAAACCGGGTATTGCTCAGTCAATGTGGTTTGTGGTCGCGCCTTAAGCTAGTTCGTTCATGAATAATTTTGACTAGGAATTCTGATCGTAATATATGGCAAGTGAGAAAAAGATCCCGCTGGTGCAACGCGTCGACTACCTAAAGGAAGCCTGTCGCGGTAAGAAGGTGTTGCATCTGGGGTGTACCAATTGGCCCTATACCGCAGTGGCTTTAGAGCACGATGTTCTCTTGCATTTGGAATTGCAAAAGATCGCGGGCGAACTGTGGGGCCTTGATTACGACCAGCAGGGCATTGATGTTTTGGAAGCCCGCGGCGTGAAGAATCTTTACCAGGCCGATCTGGAAAAGTTGGACGACCTGGATCTAACCGAAACCTTCGACGTGATCGTCGCCGGTGAAATGATCGAGCATCTCTCCAATCCCGGGCTGTTCCTGCGCGGCATCAAACGGTTCATGAACCCTGAAACCAATCTGTTGATCACCACCATCAACGCCTACTGCGGCATGCGCATGGCGATCTACGGACTGCGCGGTAAGCGCGGTGCCTTGGAACCGGTTCACCCGGATCACGTGGCCTATTATTCTTATTCGACGTTGCAGCATCTGCTGGACCGGGAAAAATTGGTGACCCGCAATTTTGCCTTTTACGATCTAGGCCCGGAACACCGTCCGCATAATCGCCGCATCATTAACTTCATCAATGATGTGTGCGTAAAATTTGCCCCTCAGTGGAGTGACGGGATAATCGTCGAGTGTGGTTTGGCATGACAGTAACGATGGCCGCGCCGGAACCTGCGATTCATATTGAGATCGTCACCCCGGTCTATAATCGGCGCGAGATCACTATTCAGTGTCTGCGTAGCTTGGCGCGCATCGACCGCACCAATCTGAAGATACACGTCATCATT
>JBDSEC010000376.1:0-4809 GCA_039920205.1 Pyrinomonadaceae bacterium | reverse complement strand
AGCCCGTTTGGGTGTTCAACGTGAACGACCCTTCAACGTCAAGAAAAACCACGAACTCGCCGATGACTCGGGCAAAACTGGGAGCGCGGGCGTCCTCGCCGGCGAAGCCCGAAGGGCTAACGCAACTTACGGAACCATTCAATAAACAAAGCACGCGCGGCGTCGGTGACGACGGCGAGTGCTTAGTGCGGAGCAACCTTAGTTAGTTGAGTTTTCGCGCTGTGCGCTCATCGCCCGCGCGGACGCCCGCGCTCCCCAGTTCGTGCGGCTCGTAAAGTAAGTTGGCCATTTTCCTTGGTGTTGGCTTGGCCGTCACATTGCAATTCACAACGGGCATACAACGATCGATCTAACTGCTATCGCACACAATCCAAACAATGATCAATGCCTGCCATCTGGCGACGGGTAACAGTTGCTGGTCCAATTGAACCACGCCCATTCCCATCGCGCGTTGTTAATTATTCATGGTGAATTATTAACTATTAATTGCTCTTTTTGTGGCAATCCGCGCATTGGAATTGCGAGATGTCTCCCAGATTCAATGGATGACGAAACGTACTGGCGCCTTTATGACAGACGGCGCACTGCCAGGTATTGCGGTCGCCCAACTTAATTGGGTGTTGGAATGTACCGTTGGGGGGAACGGTGACCTGTCCCGCAAAGGTCTGATCGATCGTTGTATGGCAAACGCTGCACTCGTTGCGTATCACTTTACCTTCCGGGCTGAAATGCTGGCCGTCATGGCAACGGAAACATCCGTGAGAATTGTAATGACCGATGTTATTCGGATTGGCCCGGTAATCGGTCTTCATCTCGGGGAAGAAGTAGGTCTGGTAGATCTTCTGCAACTCCGTTACCGCGCCGGCTACGGCCGCCGGATTAGCCGATGGATAGGTCGTGCGGTAGTAATCGTTGATATCTTTGGCGATGGTACCTAACGCTTCGCCGTTGGTTTGATACGGCCGGGCTAAGGTCTCGACCGCCTTCGCTTTCAGAAAAGGGAGTCCCTTATCCAAGCGTCCCGCATCGAACGCCAGGTCAACGGCTTCGTTCGGCGATAGGTAGTTGTGCGCCGGACGGCTGTGACAATCGATGCAATCCATCCGCCGTTTGGGCGCGGCCGCGATCGCCGGTGGAGTGATCTTCGCATCCTTGGCGGTGTATTCGACAACCTGCCCATTCATGTCCTTCATGCGGACCCAGGGAATGTCTTGACGCTGCCGATCCGTCGAAACGAAATCGATCTCGTTGGCGATGTTCATATGCCAATGGATGCCGCCCACCGGCCCACGCGTGGGGTCGCCGCCGCCAACCTTGATCATCATGCGGGTTTGGTTGAGCGTGTTCTTTTCGTCGTAGGCGTAATGGTTAAAGATCCTCAATTCATCGCCGTGATACTTTTCCGACCAATGACATTTTTGGCAGGTCTCGGTCGCCGACCGCATGTTCGCAACGGGCGTTTCGATCGGCCGCTTAAACTTACCGGTGATCACGCCCAGCAATTGATGCATGCCATTGAACTTCGCTTTGACATAGGCCTCGGCGCCGCCGCCAACGTGGCATTCTACACAGCGGATCTTGGCGTGTGGCGACGCACCGTAGGCGATAAACTCAGGCTTCATTACGTCATGACAGGCCTGGCCGCAAAACACGACCGATTCCGTATATTCAAAGGCGCGAAAACTGCCGTACGCGCTCATGAAAAGAAACATGAAAGTAAGTGAGAGAAAGACGACCAGCGAGCGCCGCCGTCGCGGATCGTTAAGATCTAAGATGGGATACGAAGCGATCCCGGCCGTTGGATTCTTTCGCCGCCGTCGACGTTCGATCAACGCGCCGACCAAAACGATAAACAAGCCAAAGACCAAGACGCTGGGTACAAAAATAAATGTAACCAGGTCCGCGTAGGGATTCTCGCCCGCAGCCGAAAGGCTCATCAGAAACAACAAAATGATCGAGACCAGGCTCGCGGCTGTGATCGCGAAACCGATAAAACTGAGGTAATTTCGCACCAAACTTGGGCTCGGATGCGCTACCTTCTTCTCGATCGAAGGTTCGTCATTTGTCACTTCGTCGGCTACTTCATTTTCTTCGTTCATAGCGTTATCGGCTCACGGGAAAAACACGAATAAGCCAAGGCCGCCCCGACGATCTGCGCAACATGCATGAAAAGCAGATCGATCGACGGCGGCCAAGGCTTGGTCAAGCGCTAGGCTCGGGCTTAAGTTGTCAACGCGCCATCGGAGCCGGCGAACCCGCGGGGGCGGGTGAACCAGTTGGCGCCGGCGCGGCCGGCGGACACGGCGGACTCGCCGGAGTCGGGGAACTTGCTGGCGACGGCGAAGTTGCCGGGGTCGGCGAGTCGGCCGGAGCCGGCGAACTGGTCGCTGTCGGCGCGGTCGGCGCTACTCCCGGACGCAACGTCTTCATGTAAGCGACCAACGCTTTGGCCATATCTTCCGTAATGCCTTTTTCCTTAAAGGCCGGCATGAACGGCGGCTTTTCGCCCTTTTTCCCGTCCATGATGATCGCTACGTGAACTTCATCCGTCTTGGCCGTATCAAAAAACTTCGAAGCCGTTGCCGTATGGCAGGCGGCGCACTTTGCTTTGTACATCGCCGCCGCATCGTCAGCGGCGGGCGCGGCCTTCGCCGGACCACTCTTAAAGATCATCATCGCGCCCAAGGCAACAGCAAACAGGATGATGGCAAATAGCTTTACTTGATTGATTCTCATTTTCTTCTCCAAATCCTAGCACTTTATACGGGCCGATCCGATCATCGACCCATTGACCGCAGCTACTTAGTGCAAAGGCTGTGCCGCGGTATAAACGGGTCAAATAACCCGGAATTGCTAGGCATTGGGGGCGACCTAACTCGATCTACTGTCAAACACCCGTTAATCTTCGCGGCCGCTGCGGAAATCTACGCAGCGGCTATGATCAGAACTTGAAGGTTTTGCCTTCGTGGCATCGCTTACAGTCCGCAAAACTCCCGATCCCAAAAGCCCGGGTATTGTTGTGGCAACTAGCGCAACTGCGCGTACCCGCTGGTGCGGCGTGCATGGCGGCCAGGGGCGAAGCCACTTGTCGGCCGCGCACCGCGCCCGGCCGGAGGTTATGGCAACTCGCGCAATTCAGGCCTTTACTTAGATGTTCTTGATGATTGAAATTCAGTGAAAATGCTCGCGCCGCCGCCGAGCCCCGCACCGGCCGGCCCGGAGCATGGCAGGTGCTGCACGAGCTAATATCCCGGCCGCCTGACTGGGCCTTCGGACTGTGACACTGAAAACAGCTCGAATGCGCGATCGGACCGGATGGCACCGTCAACGCCACACCGCCACGCGAAGTCGTGTGACAGGTGGCGCACTTTGCCTGGTATTGATGCCGGCCGTGATCGAATTGAATATTAAAACTGCGAATTCCCGGGAACCGTTTCAGTGCGGCTCCGCTGGTATGGCAGACCGTACAGATCTGACTGTCCTGGTTCGCGAACTGTTGTACATGACAGCCGGAACACGGCAAATGACCAGAAAACTTCAGTGCCGCCGAATTGTCGTCGCGTTTGTGGCAAAGCAAGCACGGCATCCGTGTGTGCTGCGCCGAACTATGCAGGAACTTTGAATAATCAAGATCCTGTGGCGCTTGTGCCACGGGCGCGGCTGGTTCCGTCGCAGTAGTGGTTTTCGGGAAAAGGGCAAAGGCATAGACGCTTACCGCGCCGGTGAGCAACAGCACGGCGAGTTTTAGTCGCCGAACCTGGTTCCGCCCATTGATGGTTACATCCGTTGTCATTTTCCCATTGCTGCCGCCAAGGCTTTAGTGTGCGATTCCGGGATGGCCATCTTTCCAAACACCAGGTGGCACTTCACACAGGCAAAGGTCGCGTTCGTTTTGCGTGATTCGATCTCGTAATTCAGCACGCCCCCGTCGTCTGCGGTCGCAGTCGCGTGACAGGTCGCGCAGGCCGCGATGCCAACCTTTTTGGTCAGCGGGTCGGCCGTGTTGATGGTCATAACGTTATGACAGGTCGAACAACTGGCTTCGGCATGGCTGTCATATTCATGCCGGAATGTTCCCGACGAATCGCGCCGCCGCCAGGATCGCAACATCACTTTGTCATCGATTCCGGTGAGTTCGGCCAACTTCATCTCGAAATCTGCCGGCGGTTGAGCGCCCTTTAATTGATGACAAGCCGCACAATTCTGCGGCGCCGGCAACATGCCAGCATCCACCGAGTGACAGGTAAAGCAGGTGGTGTGGCCAATGGGCGCGGTTTTGAACGTACCCTTCTTTAGCCAGAAAGCGTCGCCCCATTTTTCAGGCGGCTTGCTAACAAACTCGTCAGTTTCTTTGCCCTGCGGTTTCAAGGTCTGGTGGCACACCGAACAGCTTTCCTCGGCCATCGGCAGCCGCGACCCGCGCGCGTGTGCCGACTCGGACGATCGGCTTGGACCAATACGGTTGTCCGAAACGATCTCGATATGCTTGTCGTGGGGAAATCCGACAGCGAAATCCGACTCTGCGGTTTTGCCTTTCGGCGATAGATCGAAGATCTCGCGCGGATTCGGGAACGGATAGCGCGAACTGTCACGGGGTGAAGGGTTGGTGTGACAATTGGTACAGATGGCCGGTTGCGCGCCCTTGAAAAACTGTTGCAGGTGACACTTCAAACACGATTCGTGTTTCGGATAATCGGTCACATCCTCAAACGCGGCCGCGCCGGTGCGCACTTTATTCCAATTCGCCGTCGGAAACTGATGACATGCGGAACATTCCAGCTTGGCTTTTTCCAAATGCGTGCTGTGCGT
>JBDSEC010000375.1:0-4083 GCA_039920205.1 Pyrinomonadaceae bacterium | reverse complement strand
TCCGCGTTAACGTAACGAACTTGTTCCATACCTTTCCCGCCGACCTCGACGTGGTGCTGGTTGGTCCCCAAGGTCAAAAATGCATCCTTATGTCCGACGCCGGCGGCGGACATCCCGGTGTCACCGGCCGCAATTATACCTTTGATCAGACCGCGCCCGATTTCCCCAATACCGCCGCCGCCAGCGGTACTTACAAGCCGTTCAACTACGCCGGTGATGCAACGCTCGAACCCGGGGGGATCGACGTATTCCCGGCGCCCGGTCCTGGCTCGCAGAACTATGGGGTAGCCAACCTCGACGTTTTCAACGGAACCAACCCGAACGGTATCTGGCGGCTCTATGTCGTTGACGATGAAGCAGGCGACACGGGCGGTATCTCGACTTGGACGATTGACGTGACGACCACTACCTCGCGGTTGAACAATCTGACCTCCGACTTTGACGGTGATGGCCGGACCGACCTTTCGGTCTGGCGTGATGTAGCTGGGTCTTGGTATACGATCAATAGTCTCACCAACACTTTCGCCGGAACTCAATTCGGTGCGCCGGGCGACCGCATCGTACCGGCTGATTACGATGGTGATGGACGCACCGATATCGCGGTCTGGCGGCCCTCAAGCGGATCTTGGTACCTGCTGCAGAGCACGGCCGGGTTTACGGGAGTTCAATTCGGCGCGGCCAACGACCTTCCCGCGCCGGGGGATTACGACGGTGATGGGCGCGCCGACCTGGTCGTCTTTCGCCCGTCGGACGGGGTCTGGTATTCGCTGCCCAGTGGCGGCGGGTTCACCGCGACTCCATTTGGGCAGAACGGCGACAAGCCGGTTCCGGGCGATTACGACGGCGACGGGAGAACGGACATCGCGGTGTACCGGCCTTCGGCGGGCTCTTGGTATCTGCTTCGCAGCACGTTGGGTTTTACCGGGGTGCAGTTCGGCGTTGCCGCGGATAAGGTTATGCCCGCGGATTATGACGGGGATGGACTGACCGACCTGGCAGTTTATCGCGATGCGGTGGGCACTTGGTACCGGCTGCAAACGACCGGAGGATTTACGGTCGTCCAATTCGGCACGGCGAATGACATCCCCGCGGCCGGCGATTTCGATGGTGACGGTAAAGCCGACATCACGGTTTTTCGGCCCAATGGTGGTAATTGGTATCGGCTAAACAGTTCGAACGGCGCGTTCTTCGCGACCCAGTTCGGACAGAACGGCGACAAACCGGTCGCATCCAGCGCGGTCCCGATACAATAGTTTGGGCCCGAAGCCATCTAACCAGCCCGCGAATCTGGCGTCTATTGATTTACTTAGCCGAAGCCATCCAACCAGCCTGCGAAGCTGGCGGCATAGTGTAGCCCCGTGCGCAGCGTCCGCGGAGCTTGGGGTTCAGATCGTTTAAAGAATGTTCCGGAGCCTGCGTAAGCTGGCGGCAGACGCTCTGGTCGGCCTAAATGAGATCGGCGCGGGCAGGAGTGGATTCATTGGTCCTCACCGCATAGCGGTGGCTGAATTTAGCCGTGGCTTTAAAGCCACGGTGGGGCCCAAACCAGTGCCGTCGCGTAGCGAGGGTTGACCTGGCCAGGCCCGTTGATTCAATCGTCACTGACGCGACGAGGACCTTTATTCGGCTTCCGTGATGGGTTGAAACCCACGGCTAAATTCAACCGTCGCTATGCGACGAAAAGAAACCACCGCCGGGGCGACGGTCTATCAGGACGATATCTTTGGTCAAAGTAAGCGTCTGCCGCCACGCTATCGCGGACTCGGATCTTTGTCGAACTGAACCCAAAGCTCGCAGACTCGCATTGGGCTACGCTCTGTCGCCGCGCTATCGCGGGCTGGTTGCGCATCAATTTTAAGTTGAATGACCGGAACGTCCATCACGCCTGAAAGGCGTAACTCTGAACCGTGGCGCGCTTAAGGTACGTTGAATGTAGGCTAACGAAGATCACGCCTGAAAGGCGTAACTCTGAACCGTGGCGCACTATTTGTAAGATATTGTTCTGGACGGTCAAATTGCCTATTGTTTTTCTCCCTTACAAATGGACCGATGAGGTAAAGCCGCAATCGAATCCGCGAACGCGGATGGCCCGCAAATAGCCCGGGGTGAGTCTTCGAACCCCGGGTAGACTCATTAAAAGTCCAAGCCCATGAAATGGGCGGCCGACGGTGGCTCGGGGAAATCGACGAAGCCAATATCGGTCGCCCATTTCATGGACTCTGAATCACTGATCGCAACCTACCCGGGGTTCCTCAAAGCAGTCACCCCCTGGCTTAATGCGGGCCATCCGCTTCGCAGATTCGTCGAGTGGTTTCGCCCGTCACGAAGTTACATCAGCGTGATCAATACGCTTCTCAACTGACAGGGCAACTAATTAAGACCATTCATCCAATTCGCTATCACGGGCTAATTGAGTGCTAAAACACATCGAGCCACCAGGTAAATGGTGGCTCGACTCAACGGGTCATAAATTTTCGCATGACCAATTTCAGGGATTTACTACTAGCCTATTCTTTCTCGTCCCCGTCGGGTTTTTCCGCGTCCTCTTTGGGGCGGAAATCCTCGGCGGGCAGATGGTAGGCAAACACGGCGTCGTCTTCGGCCGTAAGGCCGATGCGCTCGGCCAGGGCGGCCAAGAATTGGCGGATGTTCGACGGCTCGGGTGGCGCCACGGTCTGGTTCTCGTCGATCTCACCCAGTTCCACGCGCAGCGCGCTAAGTTCGGCGGTAAAGCGGCGGCATAAACCGCAGCCCACCAGATGCTTTACCATCGGCACGGATTCTTTTTCGCTCAACGCCCCCTCAACGAATGCGCTCAAAGCGTCTTCGTCAAAGTGCTGTCCCGAATTCGCCTCGGCGGGGGAACCAGGGCGACGAAGATAGTTATCCACTAGTAGACTAATGCTGGTCAGTTCGCTTTTAGACAGTTCGTTCATCGAGTCGTACCTTCGCCTCCTTTCCGCTAAGTTTTTTGGGTTCCGCCGGTTGCCCGCCTATTAAGCTGACGTCTCTTCCAACGGCCCTTTGCTTAAGATTCCCCGATCGGTTCAGAATATTCCGCCGACGTATCAACTAGATGCCGTCGGGCATCGCCGGTGGCCAGATCTTCGGTCGCCAACTCTAAACAGATCGCGATCTCGGGCGCGGCCAGTTTATGTTCGCCCAACACGCCGCGGAACCGGTCCAGCACCTTGGCATAGACCTTTTCCAGCCAACGCATCACCGTAGATTCATGTACGCGACTATCGGGTGATTCGGTTCTCTGTTTCGATCGCCGTTGGAACCACTGCCGCAGTGGCGATCCCGGCGTTTCCACCAGACGAGCGATCTCGCGCAGCTTCAAATTATCGACGTGATAATACAGCAGCAACAATTTTTCATGGCTTTCCAATTCGGAAAGCGCCGCATTCAATGCCGTCACGGTCACATCGCGATAACGATCCTGCGTCAACCGGTCGATCATTTGCGCTTCGCCGCCGCGAGACTCTGGTTTCAACCCAGGTCGTTCGTGCGATTCGCCGCCGGTCTCGGACCATTCATCCAGCGAGATCTCGTCGTGCTTGGCCCGGTGGAGGTCGATCACCGCGTGCCAGACCACCGTGCGTAACCATCCGCGCAAGGTGCCGCGACCGGTATAGGTGGCGAATTTGGACAGCCGCACTCCCTGAACTACTCGGGTGCCGTACAATTCAACATAGACCGAATCCAATACCTCTTCCGCATCGGTCTGCGCGCTGGCCAAATGGCGCGCGATCCGTTCGATGTACCGCCGGAAACTCTTGTCGAACTCCCACCAGGCATGCTCGTTACCCTGAGCACACGATTGAGCAAGATACAGATCGTGTATCTGAAGTTCAGACAAAAACTTTCTTATTTCTTCAACCGAAGGGATGGACCCGGTTTCGTGGTTCACCAGGTATTTTTCGATCGCCCCGTGCAAGACCGCCCACAGATCCTCTGCGCCCAAACCGAAATTCGGCGCCGCGTCCACACATTTTTGGTAAAGTGCGTCGATATCCGGGGCGCATTCACCAATTGCGCGTTCAAATTGTTGCATGGGCGCGGTCATCATTTCGACTGTTC
>JBDSEC010000374.1:0-5293 GCA_039920205.1 Pyrinomonadaceae bacterium | reverse complement strand
TAGATCCATCGGGTTGCAGAGAAAGCAGGCGTCATTATCGCCGTGGAACGGTGGGCGCAGGTCCGGCTCGCGCATTTCAAACCTCGGTTTTGACGTAAATGCGCGACGCGTGATGCGAACCGCATTTCCCGCTAGACCTACGATTACTTCGGGCAGCGTGTTGCCAAATGGATGGCGGGGAAGATCTGCATCGCGCAGGAAGATCCGGCGCGCGGGACGGTTCAGCCAAACCCATTTGGTCAGCGCACCGATCGAAGCGCCTAGGCTCAACAGGTTTGGACCAATGATGCAAAGCGTTCCGCCGGGACGCAACACCCGGATCGCCTCGGTCAAAACGCGCGCGGGGTCCGTGGTGTGTTCCAGGGTCTGATACGACGCGACCACATCAAACGATTCGTCACGAAACGGCAATTGTACCGCGTTGGCACGTACCAGCCGGCATTGGTCGCTGGCCTGGACTTCCCACTTGGGCGCCAGGTCGATTCCCACCGAAGTGTAGCCATTCTGCGCTAATCGAAAAGTGGACCACCCGCCGCCGCAGCCAATGTCCAACAACTTGCCCGCGTTCGGTGCCATCGCCCGCACAAAGGAAACGTAGTCGGCATAGTAGGCCGCCGCCTCGTCCATCGACGCGTGTTGCGGACGCACGCCGGTATCCTGCGTTCGATAGACTTTTCCTAATTGTTCGCTCGATCCAGACATTATTTTCGCGGAGTTAAATAATAACCTAAAGTAAGGATAGGGGTGGCCGATAAAGATAATAACTGGCGCAGGCTGAATGTCTCGCGCCCGCCACCCTCACGGGTGGTGTCGCGGCCGCAGGGGTGAGGACTGTGGCCGCATTTATTTTGCGGAAGAGGTCAGAGATTAGAGGTCAGAGGCTGGTGTGCCATTAGCTGTTCACCCTTAGCTGGTTGGCCAACCGAGCGACCTGGGTTCGCAACGCCGCCTTCTTGCTGAACGCTAACCGCGAACAGCTAACCTCCGACCGCTAACCTCCTTGCCTTCCTTCGGATCTCCATCCAAATTTTGTAATAATGCCAGGCTGCGGGGGCGTTCGGTTCTTCGTGATGGTCGGGTTTTAGGATCAGATCACCGGTCGCGAGCAGCACTTCGCGGACCTTCGGATTTTGCCGTAGCTTGGCCCAAGACGCCGCGACGATCAGTTGGTAATGCCGGCCCGGTTTGATCGGGCGATAGGCAAACCGGCGCCCCTCGAACGAAACCCAACCGATACCCATTTTCCGCATATTTGCTTCGGCCAGATCGCCGGCCGATTTGGCTTCGAACGCCGTCATCGCCGCGACCTGTTCGCGCGTGAATTTCCATTCCAAGCCCGGATACTTGGCCCTGGGATCACGCGGCCCTTCGGGATAGAGCATCGCTTGCCAAAATCCTTCGAGGCTCGCGTAACGTTTTCGGCGAAACGTGAACGGCGTGGCGGCAAAGTTCGAAAGTAACCCTAGTTCATTTCGCTTTGACAATATCACCTCGCCCGGACCGGCGGCCTGCGGCAGGATCTCCCAAGAGGGTGCGCCTTCGGCCGGCACCGGTGTCCACCAATGGGCGGGGTAGCCAGCGGGGCGGGTTTGGGCGGCGACGGGAAATGGAGCGACGGAGTAAAGGAAGGTGAGAAGAAGGACCGCAGATATTCGTTGAACAGGGGTGATCGGCGGAAGTTTGTAATGGTTGGGTTTCATGCCGACTAAATTTGTATTAAAGCTGCGTTTCCGATCCATCCAACATTGAGTTTCAGCACGATCTAGCCTGCGAAGCGGGCGGCATATTGTAGCCCCATGCGTAGCGTCCGCGGAGCTTGGGGAACGCCATTCTTCAATTGTCGGAGCCCACGCAAGTGGGCGACGGTACGTGCGGCGTCTGTCGCCCATTTCATGGGCTCGGATTCCTTCTTATTCGTCTCGATCCGTATGCGAAGCGCACCCTCTCCCCCCAACCCCCATCTCCCAAAAGGAGAGGGGGAGCCGGAAACAAAATCATACGAGGATTGGTTGCGGCCCGTCAGGGCTGCGCTGTGTGCTCTGTGGTGAATTTTCTATTGCTAAATCGGTTTCCAGATTGTGAAATTCAACCATTCAACAATCCCGCCAGTTTGATTGTTGATTTCCAGTTGCGAGCCGTGCCGCGCAGGCCGATCACCTTTTCCACTGACGCCGCCGAAAAGACCGCGTCGCCCGGCGGTATGATCAACGAATACAACTCGCGCTCGTTTACCCAATGCTCGATCGTTTCATTCGATAGCGCTTTCACCCCCCGCGCCGCAACGGCGGTCGGCTTTTCGCCAAAATAGGTGACGTACAATTTCAACGACGGATCGGCGTCCAATCGTGCGCGTGGCACCTGCGCGGCGGCCGCGGCCATCTCGTCACCGGTACGAAGAAATACCGGCACGGCAAATCCCAACGCCCGCTCCAATCCGGTCTCGAGCGTGGCGGTCAGTTTGGCGCGGTCTTTGACGTTGCTGGTAAAGAGGACGTTACCGCTGTTGATAAAGGTCGTGACGTCGCGCATGCCTAGATCGACGAAGATCGCGCGCAATGGTTCCATCTTGACAATGCGCTTGCCGACGTTGATGGCGCGAAGTAGGGCTACGTAACGCATAAAAAGAAGATGCTAGATGCTAGATATCAGACGTTAGTTTTTCCTTATCCTATTCGTCATGGTTATAGCATGAACGGTGTTTGCTCCGCATCGTTGCGGCTTCGGTGCTAGCCGAGCAAAGCGATTCTAAAGAATATTGATCCCGCATTAATCGCTCAAAATCGCCGGGAGCGCGGACATCCCTGTCCGCAAGCTTGCGCAGCAAGCTAACGTAAGCATAGAGACAACCAACGTGATCGCGGCATGCACTGACGACTGGCCCTAGCTTACCGGAATCGAATTCTTTGCTCTGGTGCCGCCGTGTCTTGCCTGGGTTCTTTTCGACGTACGCCTTCAGCTAGGTAGTAGGGAATGTTGAATCAGGGTTTACGTTAGCTTGCTGCGCAAGCTTGCGGACATAGATGTCCGCGCTCCCGGCTTTAGCCTGTGACTACCTATCACGTCTGTGCTCCTAAACGTCGGTCCTCGAAACGGGTTAACTTTGGTACGTCGCTGGTTTCTTCCCCGGCCCCCGGCCACTGACTCCCGGCCCCGCGCGCTTCCCGCCCCCGCGCCTTGATACTTTCTGCCTCCACTTTGCGCGTTAGCAATCGGGAACGATTTGTTCTCACTTAATTCTCGTTTCATACATCTAGGAGACCGCGTCATGCATTCATACTTCAATTCATACTATCGCCACCTGGTAAGCCAGGGCCGCGAACGGCAATCGGTCGGCGGCTTTCTGCTGCAAACATTGGCTATTTTATTCATATTAATGGCGTTGATGGTCGTTACCCGCGCCGCCGGTAATCTGGATCCCGCTTTCCACGTGGATGGAAAAGTGGCCCAGGCGATCGGCGCCGACCGCGGCTACGTCCTGGCCGTCCAACCCGACGAAAAGATCGTCGTGACGGGCGCGCCGGCTTTCCCCTTTTCCATCACGTGACTAGGCCCTCCACCGAATTCCCCTTGACAGAAAAATCGACCAGGTATAGCATCTGTTTCATCAATGACACAAGTGTTCATTGATAGAAACGGCGGGAGCGTACTTCGAATTCTCCCCCGCCAGTGAATTTATCTTTACGGCGCAGGGCGGCCCACCGCCCCGGCCCGGGAGGCGCGAATGCTAGTCGATATTCCATATCACACCTCACTGAAAATAGATTGCCGCGAGTGCTGGGACACCGGCCTGGCGCCGCGGTCCGCCAACCGGGGACGTTGCGCGGCATGTACCGAACGAAATGAAGAACCAGGCACCGCGGCGTTGCTTTTGGCGCAGGCCATCCGCCGCCGTATGCAGGCCGAGCAACCGGTCGATGAACGGCCATTCCAACTGGCCTGCTTACTGACCCATTTCTCAACTAAGAAGCCGATACCGCGCGCGCCTTTGCAAGAATTGATGGAGATCGGCGAGCGCGATTTCAAAAAGGTGGTCGAGGTTTTGCGCCGCGATTGGCTGCTGCCGATCGGCTCGCGCAAGGGCCGCCCAAATGGCTATTGGATCATCACTAACGAGGACGATTTTCTGCGCTGGCATCAGCATTTCCGGCAACAAGCTCTCACCGAGTTTTCCACGGCGAATAAATTGATGGAACGGAATTTTCCGAATTTGCGCGAAGCGCGCGGGGTTGGGGATCGGGGGTTGGGGGTCGGGGAAGAATTTGTCGCGTGACCCACGGGTCAGAACCGGGAGCGGTAGCGACTGGGTTCTTCGGCTTTTCGCCGCGGCTTTTCACGGATCTACGCGGATCTGAAATCTCACTTTGGCGCGCTGACGATGAATACCAGCGCGGCTAAAAGGAAAAGGTAACTAACATGAATTTTGAGATCACGAATAAAACGGAAACAGCGCCCGCTTGGACCAGCGAGCAGCGCGCCCTGGCCGACGAGTTTCTTATTGAATATGGCATCGAACCGTCGCAGATCGCCTTTACGGATAGCGAGCTGACGCCGATCTTCGATTTTGACGCGCTTTTCTTTCTGGCAAATCGCTTGGGTGATTTTTGGGAGATCAATATCGAGGCGGGCGAGGTCGATCACGACCGCGGCTACTGCACGTCGCACTGCTGCATCATGCTGGCCGATGGCCGTACCCGCAAGATGTTCGGCAGCGCCTTTATCGGCGAAACCTTACATAGCAATCGGACCATTCCGACCTTGGGTGAAGCGCTGACACTCTCGCGCGCCCGCGCCTTGCGTGGCGCCTTGCGTGCGGTTGGCTTCGATCCCGTGCGCGCGCATCTGCAGCGCGATCAAACTGGTCACACGTTCGCCGACGTAACCGACAATCCGCGCCGCGCGTTGGAACGACAGGCGCATGCGTTGGGGGAAAAGCTGGGCTACATCATCCGCCCGGCCGGCGCACCGGCGAACAAGACCGAGTGGAGCGCGTTCATGGCGACCTTGTTCCGCGGCAAATCTTCGATGAGCGAATTGACCGATGAAGAGCAGAGCCAATGGGTCAGCACCCTACGCGCGATGGAACGTGCCTGTAAACATGCGGCGCGCGTGGACCAGCGTGCAGAGCACCCGGTCGCGGCCTGATCACTTCCACCCCAGCGGCAAATATCGATTTTGGGCCAATGGTTTGGCCCTGACGATCCCACCACGCCACACGAGCCCGGAACGACGGACGGTACACCGTGAATCCTCACGCCCTCCGCCCGGTCCGGGCCGCCCGCCTGGCCGATGGGAA
>JBDSEC010000373.1:0-4817 GCA_039920205.1 Pyrinomonadaceae bacterium | reverse complement strand
AACCGGCGGAACAAGAACCGATCGAAGATCTGATGCTACACGACGGCGATGACCAAACTCATGACGACCGCAACCGGATCTCGGACCAGGTAAAAGAAATGGCCGCCCGGATCCCCGATTCGCTGAGCGCGATCGGACGCGATATTAGCCGTACGATCGAGCGCGCGCTGGCCGCCAAGGATGATTACGTCATCGCGGTAAAGGTGTCGCACGAAGCACAAGAGAAACTGGACCAACTGGTGCAGGCGGGTGTTTTCAAGAATCGTGCGGAAGCCGCGGCTTTCTTGATCGATGAAGGTTTGAAAACACAGGTCGCCCTATTGGAACGCGTAGAACAAAAACTTTCCGAGATCGAACGCCTTCGCGCCGAGCTGCGCGGAATGGTAGACGACAAATCGACGGGAACCACGGCGTAAGCAATTCACCGCCCGGCCACTGGTGGTGGATCTTCCGATCCGCAAAACGAGGAATCCTTAATGAGAACGAGAGCAATTCTGACGGCGGCTTTGCTGGTTGCGACCGCGGCCAACGGTGCAGACGCGCAGGCCAGCAAGACATCAGCGAAGGTGAATCCGGTGAACGATCAGTTTCAACTACCCAAAGTCACGATCGAGCAGTTCAAACTGCCCAATGGTCTGCGCGTGGTCTTCAGCCCGGATCAAGCCATCCCGGTCGTCAGCGTGGCGGTATTTTACGACGTCGGTTCGCGTAACGAGCGCCGAGGCCGTACCGGATTTGCTCACCTGTTCGAGCACATGATGTTCCAAGGTTCCGAGAACGTGCCCAAGGCCGGTCATTTCCAACACATTGGTAACGTCGGCGGCATCATGAACGGCACCACCAACAGCGAGCGGACCATCTATTTCGAGACCGTTCCGGCGAACCAGTTGCCGCTGGCTCTCTGGCTGGAAAGCGACCGCATGCGCTCGCTCAAGGTGACGCAAGAGAATTTGGATAATCAACGCAGCGCCGTGCAGGAAGAAAAACGGCTGAATTTTGACAACCGTCCTTATGTGAACGGCATTTTGCGATTGAACGAATTGGTCTTCAAGAATTACGCGAATGCCCATTCCACGATCGGCTCGATGCAGGATCTCGACGCGGCATCAGTGGCTGATGTTAAGGCGTTCTTCGACACGTATTACGCGCCCAACAATGCAGTGTTGGTGATCACGGGTGCGATCGACAGCAAGCAGGCACGCGGATTGGTCGAAAAATATTTCGGCAGTATCCCGAAACAACCCGCGCCCCCGGCCGTGGATGTTACCGAACCGGCCGAGGTCGAAACTAAACCGGAAGTTTATTCCGACAAATTCGCGCCCTTCCCCGCTTACGTTTTGGCGTGGAAACTGCCCCCGCGTGCAACCCCGGAGTTCCGTGCCCTGGAATTGGGCGGCGGGTTATTGTTCGAAGGCGATAGTTCGCGCCTCTATCAACAGATGGTAAAGGGCAACGAATCTGCGCTGCAGGTGCTGGGACAGATCGACGAGCGCCGGGGCAATTCCGGGATGTTCATTGGTGTCCTTCCCAAGCCTGGTATCAACGCCGATTCGATTCGCGCCTCCATGTTGGCCGCGATCAAAAAGCTGGCCACCGAAGGGCCGACCGCCGAGGAGATGGAAAAGATCCGCAACCAACTGCGCAATGACTATGCGCGCGCGTTGCAGTCGTCGTTGACGCGCGCTCAGCGCCTAGCGGAATTGACCATCTATGACGGCAATCCGGAATTGTTCAATACCGAACTGGATCGCTATCTAGCGGTTACGCCGGAGCAGATAAAAGCCGCGGTCGCGAAGTATTTGGACACGACGAATCGCGTTCAATTGGATATTGTACCGGCTGCTGCCGCCGCACCCAAAGCGCCTACCGCCGGCCAATAAGAGGAGAATCGAAGAACATGTCACGTACCTTTATTCAATTTTCGATCTTTCTTTTGTTGGCGGCGGGCACGATCCAATCCGCGTTCGCGCAAGGAACCACCAAGCCACCCATGACCATCGAAGATTTTCGCAAACAAGCGCCAGCGCCGCTGGCGAACCGGCCGTTCCAACTACCCAAGCCGATCGAATCGACTCTGCCAAACGGGCTAAAGGTCGTCATCGTACCGGACAAACGGTTGCCCTTGGTAAGTTTCCGCTTGGCCTTCAACACGGGCTCGGCGTCGGACCCCAAAAACCTGCCGGGCTTGAACGATACCTTAAGCACGATGCTGACCGAAGGTACGGCGACCCGCACCAGTAAGCAGATCGCGGACGAGGTTGCGCGCCTGGGTGGTTCGCTTTCCGCCGGGTCCGGTGCGGATTGGATGACCATTCGCGCGTCGTCGCTGTCGATCTATCACGATCAAATGTTGGCGTTACTGGCGGATGTCGCGCTCCATGCGACTTTCCCGGAAACGGAATTGACGATCAATCGAACGAATTCAAGGCAGGGACTGGAGTTTCAACGTTCCCAACCTGCATTTCTTGCCAACGAACGATTTTCCCGGGTGGTCTATGGCGACCATCCCTATGGAACGGTCTCGTCGACCGCCGAAGCCCTTGATGGAATTACGCGGGAAAGATTGCTGCAAGAACAGAAATGGATGCTTACCCCGCGTAATGCCACGCTGATCATAGTCGGCGACGTACGCGCCGATGTGATCCAAAAGCGGTTGGTCGAACTCTTCGGCGATTGGGCCAATCCGACGGGCGACCGCGGTTCCGGAGATGGGATTTCTGATAAAACTCCAGCCCCGGCGCGTGCGATATATGTCGTTGACCGTCCTGGTTCGCAGCAGTCAAACATCATGATCGGGAATTTGGCGATCAAGCGTACCGATCCAGACTATTTTTCGCTGCTGGTGATGAATCAAGTTTTGGGTGCGGGCGGTTCGTCGCGGCTGTTCATGAATTTGCGTGAAGCAAAAGGCTACACCTACGGCGCCTATTCCGCCCTGGACGCGCGCCGACTGTCGGGCGATTTCGAGGCAACTTCTGAAGTGCGAACTCCCGTGACGGGCTTGGCGCTGAAGGGGTTTTTCTTCGAACTCGACCGTATCCGTACTGAACCTGTGCCCGAAAAAGAGATGACCGACGCCAAGGCATATTTGACTGGCGTCTTCCCCTTGCGCTTGGAAACGCAAGAAGGTTTGATCGAGCAGCTTGTCACGCTCCGGATGATGGGTCTTCCGGCCGATTATCTGGAAACCTACCGCGACCGCATTAATGCGGTGACCGCCGCCGATGTGCAACGCGTCGCGCAGAAGTATGTCACGCCGGATAAGGCCGCGATCATTATTGTCGGCGACGCCAAGGAGATCGCGGACCAGATCAAGCCGTATGCGACAACCATCGAGTATTACGACATGATGGGCAAGCGTAAGGAACTGACCACCACGCCGGTGAACGCGGGTCCAGTATCATTTCCGGGTACGTGGAATCTAACCATCTCAGCTCCGGGCCAATCGATACCGGCAACGCTTAAGTTGAAACAGGAAGGCGAGAAACTGACGGGATCCGTTGAATCTCAGCTTGGCCCCGGAACGATCACCAACATGACCATCACGGAGAACAAGTTCGATGGAACGCTCACGTTCGACATGCGCGGTCAGGCGCTGGAAATGAAGGTTAGCGGTTCGGTCACCGGCGACAGCATCGAAGGGACGATCGTACCGAGCTTCCCCGGCGTGCAGCCCTTCCCGTTCACCGGAACGCGAGCGAAACCATAGAGAGTGCTAGTAGCCCGCGATACATTGAAGGATCAACGGACCCGAAAGACGCCGTACCCGTCTTTTTGGGTTTGCCGACGTTGGCTAGGGTTTTTGTATTTCCCCGGCCCCCGGCCCCCAACCCCCGATCCCCGTCGCCGGACGCTTAGGCCCCGGCCCAGGGTTCGCCGCTACGCAACCGGCGCGCGGATCTTTCTTGCCCGAGAGTTACGAAGATCTCAAACATCGAGGGGCCAACCGACTGTCCGCTCAGCATCGTACGCGCGGCATTGATGAATAGTCCGGCCTTTACACCTAGCTCATCGGAATAGGCGCGCAACGCGGCTTCGGCCGTGTCGTGGTTAAATTCAGTCAGCGCTTCTATGCGACTGCCCAATTCTGGCAGCCAATCGCGCAGACGCGGTTCCTTCCAGAGATTTTTCTTGACGGCCGCCTCGTCAAAATCAAAATCATCGGAAAAGTAAGCGCGGCCTTGAGCGGAGAAATCCTTTAACGTGTGGAACCGTTGACGAATAAGGTTCAGCGTGTTTTCGAACCACTCTTTATCGTCGTCGCTATATTCGTCCCGCCACAGCTTGTTGGCCTTCAATTCAGCCTTTACCAACGGCCCGAGTTCGTCGAGCGGCATGCTGCGGATGTACTCAGCATTCATCCACAGAGCTTTCTGGTCGGTCCAATTACGTGGATCGTTCTCGGTAAAATTAAAGACCGCGTTCGAGCGATGCACCCCTTCCAGAGTAAATACCTCGATCATTTTCTCTAAAGACATGACCTCGGTCTCGTCCTTGGGTGACCAGCCCAGCAACACCAGAAAATTCCGGAACGCCCCCGCAACAAATCCGCGGTCGCGATAGGTGGTCATCGAAACGACCTCGCCATGTTTGCGTTTGGACAACTTTCCTTTGTTGGGCGCTAAGATCAATGGCAGATGCGCAAATCGCGGCGGCGTGGCGCCCAACGCCTGATAGATCAAGATCTGCTTGTGCGTGTTGGTCAGATGGTCTTGGCCGCGTATGACATCCGTAATGCCCATCTCGATGTCGTCCAGTACCACCGAGAGGTTGTACAACGGATGGCTATCATTGCGCAGCAGCACTAGGTCTTCGAT
>JBDSEC010000372.1:0-5332 GCA_039920205.1 Pyrinomonadaceae bacterium | reverse complement strand
CATCGATGGTGAAGGGAACCATGATGCGGAGCGTATGCGCGCCGGGATCCAGAAACTGGTCGAAGTCGAATCGGCGATGATGGGCGGTCTCCCGTATCGCGATTACACTTTCTTCGTGATCTTACGTCCCACGCCCGGCGGGGGACTGGAACACCTGAACTCAAATGTTGTGATCATGCCGCGATTCTCGTTCAACACGACCGCCGGCTACACGACTTTCTTCGCGACGATCGCACATGAATACTTCCATGCCTGGAATGTAAAACGTATCAAGCCCGAGGGCCTGGGGCCATTTGATTACACGCGCGAGAATTACACGCGCATGCTTTGGGTGGCCGAGGGGATAACCGACTACTACACGGAGCTGTTTATTTTGCGCGCGGGCCTGATCTCAGAAGGTGAATTCCTGAACCGGCAGGCGGCGTTGATCAAGAAAGTGCAAGAAATACCCGGGCGCTTTCAGACCAGTCTGGAAGAGGCCAGCTTTGACGCGTGGATAAAGTACTACCGCCCGGACGCGTACAGCGAAAACCGTCAGGTCTCCTACTATGACAAAGGTGCGTTGGTGGGGATGATCCTCGATCTCGCGATCCGGCGGGCTAGCAACGGGGCTCGCTCGCTGGACGACGTCTTTCGCTATCTATATAAAGAGATGGCGTTGAAGGACCACAACTGCTCGGCCGAGGATTTTCAGCAGGTCGTGGAAACGGTAGCCGGAGCGAAGTTGAATGAATTCTTCGCCCGTTACGTTCGCGGAAAAGACGAGATTGATTATAATGGCTTTTTTGCCGCAGTCGGATTACAACTGGACACGGTGGGAGCGGTGGGCGCTAAAACACCGCCGCAGAGTAAGGCTTACTTGGGTTTGGGAGTAGCCCAAGATGGCGATCGTCTGATGGTGCGCCAGGTGCCGGCGGGAACGCCCGGCTTTGACCAAGGCATCAATACCGGCGACCAGATCGTCGCGATCAACGGCGCGCGGGTCAATGAATCCAGTTTCAACGACCGGTTAGACGAACATAAACCGGGCGATATAATTCGATTAACCATCTTTCGGGATGACGACTTGCGTACGTTTGAGTTAAAGTTGGGCAGCAAGATCAATACCGCCTATCGCATTTTGCCGTTGGACCAGACCACCGCGGGACAGAAAGCGCTGTACCACGCGTGGCTGGGAAAATAAGAGCTTGCCCTGGCTTGGGATCGCACGAGGCCGACGACGCGATCGATCACCTCTGGTCAACTATGTTTCAATTCATCAAATTGCGGGTCGATGATCGTATCGCACGCATAGCCTTTGCCCGGCCACCTTTAAATGTCTTTCACATTCCGATGATGAAAGAGATCAACAAGGCGCTGGAACACGTTTTGGCCGAACGCGAGATCGCGTGCGTTGTATTTGAATCTTCACCCGAATGCCGTGGCTTTAGCGCGGGCGTGGCGGTCGAAGACCACGCCACCGACACGGTTTATCAGATGTTAGAAGAGTTCCACCAGATCTTCCGCGCGTTGGATGAAACTTGCAAACCGACGATCGCGATCGTTGATGGTCCCGCGTTTGGCGGCGGCTGCGAATTGGTCGCGGGCTGCGACATTGTGATCGCAAGTGAACGTTCAAAATTTGGCCAACCCGAGATCAAACTGGGGGTTTTTCCGCCGATCGCAACGGTGCTGTTACCGCGGATCATTGGCGACAAACGTGCTCGCGAATTGATCCTAACCGGTGAAATAATTGGAGCACGCGAAGCGGCGGCTTACGGACTGGTAAACCAGGTTGTACGCCAAGAAGATCTTGCGGCTAAGACCGCCGAATTACTTCGGCGCATGCGTGAACTTTCGGCAAGCGCGTTGGAAGTCACCCGTCATGCCCTGGATGTTGCAAGAAATCAGCCGTTCTTGAAGGCTTTAAACACTGTTGAAGATCTCTATTTAAATGATCTGATGCATACGCAAGACGCGCAAGAAGGCATCAAAGCGTTCAAGGAAAAGCGCAAACCTGAATGGAAACACCGGTAGCCGAAAAATAATCGGCCCAAAGGTTGAAACGGTGGTGCATTGAGTCTTTATTCAGCACATATGAAACTCCATAGGTTTGGCATTAGCCGGCCGCGAGCGGCCGCGTGGGGATTAGTGTTGGCGCTCTTGTTGCCCGGGTTGGCATTTGGGCAGTCCAGTTCGCGGACTCACCGCGTTAGGCCGCGCACTGTGATCACCCGTCCGGTCGTGCCGGTGGCAAAGCCGGCCGTGAAACTAACGCCCCCGCCAGTGCCAGTTGAGGCTGCGGTCAGCCGTGACAACATCGAAGCGGCCATGGGTTTTGTCTGCTCGGACCGGCAACGTGACCCTATGGGCAGTGCGCCGATCGATCTGATGCAGGCCAAGCCTTCACTCTCGTTGAACCACCCGGATGCGATCGCGGGAGCGCAACGCGCGCGGCGGTTGTTGCCCTTGGCCAAAGAGTTGACGATCAAATCGTTACGCGCAGTGGCAACTGAATATGGCTTTAGCCAACAGATCATCGACCAAGCCGCCTTGCGAGTGCAGGCCGTCACGCAAGTTAAAGCCGATCCCGATCTGCGCGATAACGCTTCGGTGATGATGAGCAATCCACGCGTGATAAATTTCGGCACGATCTTTTTGGTGGGCCTTCCGTCGGAAGAGGGAATGATCAGCGTGCTAAGCCACGAATTGACGCACATTGCAGACGGCCGCGGCGGGGCGCTGGCCCAATTGTTCGCGCGCATTGGACGCCGCGCGAGCACTCGGGTCGGATTGAAGATCAACGGTCAACGGTCGGAAGAGTTGGGTTGCGATCTGATCGGTTCTACCGCGGTGCAGAGTTTGGTCGAGCGCCAGACCAGCAGCGAAGAGACCCAACGGCGTTATGCCCGCGCGATGGAACATAACTGCGTGGATAGCGACGATACCGACGACGAACACCTTTCCCCGCGCAACACGATGCGGGCCTTGTTGGCGCTGAACCCATCGTTGGCGCGGGTCGTGATCGGCGCCAAAACGCGCGTGGGTTATTCGCGCAACCGTGAAATGAATCTGATCCAAATGGGTTTGGTGCGGTGAGCTCAAACACCGCCACCGTTTATGCGTAGTCTGTTTGTCACCGGTGGTGCGGGATTCATTGGCTCGGCCTTTGTACGGCTGGCGATGGAAAGGTATCCCGAAGCTCAGATCGTAAACTTCGACGCCCTCACCTACGCCGGAAATCCCGACAATCTTTCGGAGCTAGACCAAAACCGACATCAATTCATCAAAGGCGATATTGCTGACCCATCGGCCGTCGGGGCTGCTTTGCCGGAAGGCGCCGACGCTATTGTCAATTTCGCGGCGGAATCTCACGTGGATCGGTCGATCACCTCGGCCGCGGAATTCATTCGCACCAATGTGATGGGGACACAGGTGCTGCTGGACGCCGCGCGCGAACGGGTCGTACGCCGATTCGTGCAGATCTCGACCGATGAAGTGATGGGCAGCCTTCCCGACGACACCGACAGCTATTTCACCGAAGCATCCGTCTTGCAGCCGAACAGTCCCTACGCCGCATCCAAGGCGGCGGCGGAACATTTGGTTCGGGCGGCCGCGCATACGTTTGGTTTGGATACGGTCATCACGCGGTGCGGCAATAATTACGGACCGCGGCAATTTCCCGAAAAGCTGATCCCACTTTGTCTGATCAACGCGATGGACGACCAGCCGCTACCGGTTTACGGTGACGGACGCAATGTGCGTGACTGGATCTATGTGGACGATCACTGCCGCGCGATCCTGACGGTGCTTGAGCGGGGCCGGGCCGGTGGTGTTTACAACATCGGCGCGCGAAATCCACGGATGAATATTGACGTGGTGCATGATCTTTTGGACGCGGCGGACCGGCCGCGTTCGTTGATCCGTTATGTGACGGACCGGCCCGGCCATGATCGGCGTTACGCCATTGATTCGACCTTGATCGAAACCGAGCTTGGTTGGGGGCCGCAGGAATCGTGGTCAACGGGGTTGGCCAAGACGGTCGATTGGTACCGCGCCAACCCGGAATGGGTCCGCCGCGCGCGCAGCGGCGAGTACCGCGAATATTACCGCCAACAATATAAGACCGAGGCGGGCACCATATGAGAGTTCTGATCCCCGGCGCGAACGGTATGGTCGCACGGGCCGTCATCGATGGGTGCGAAGACGCGAACGATCAGGTCTTTACCGTGGACCGTAATGCGTTGGACATCAGCGACACCGCCGCCGTCTTTGACCTGTTCGACCGCATCCGTCCCGAAGTAGTGATCAACACGGCCGCCTGGACCGATGTTGACGGATGCGAATCTGATATAGAGCGGGCCTACGCCGTCAACGCGCGGGGGCCGGCCAATCTGGCCGTCGGTTGCCGGCGGATCGGCGCGGGGTTGGTTACCGTTTCGACCGACTATGTTTTCGATGGTGCGCATGACGGGTTCTATACCCAACGCGATGATCCGCGACCGCTTTCGGTCTACGGCGAATCCAAATTGGACGGCGAACGCCAGGCTCAGGCCGCGAATGCTCGTACCATCATCGTGCGCACCGGTTGGGTGTTTGGCCCCCACGGCCGAAATTTCCTCAGCGTAATGGGCGACAAGTTAAAACGCGGTGAACCGGTTCGCGCCATCGACGACGCGATCGGCACGCCGACCTATGCGATGGACCTGGCCGCTCGATTGCGCGAATTGGCGATGTTGGACCTGCCCGGCATTTATCACGTAGCCAACGCCGGCGACGGGGTCAGTTATTTCGAGTATGTTCAAGAACTGGCCCGCGCGGTGGGGGCCGATCCGGCCCTGGTCACCGGCAACCCAATGCGTGATGTCATGCGCCCGGCGCCGCGTCCGCATAACTCGCGGCTGCAGTGTCTGTTGTCACCGGTGTTGGGGTTGGCGCCGCTTCCTCCGTGGCAAGAATCGCTGCGTAAGTTCGTAGCCGGGTAAAACTTTGGCCGGGCCAGTAATAGATGTTTCTCCACTAGTGGATCTGGGAATTCATCAATCGTACGGTGCTTCCGGCCGTGGTTAACCAAGCTCTCGAAGCATGTTGGTTTCATCCATGGGGTTTGGGCTGGTGGGAAAGTTTGTCCACGGTGCGGATCGAAGCCATCAGGCATCTATACCAGCACATTGCGGATATCTGACCGCCGTCCGAGGGAACACTCAATTTACAAATCCACAAACGATTTGCCGGGAGCGCGGACATCCTTGTCCGCAAGATCGCGTCAGCGATCTAATGCGATACGGTGGCGCGAACATTGAATCTAGGTTTACGTTAGCTTGCTGCGCAAGCTTGCGGACAAGGATGTCCG
>JBDSEC010000371.1:0-7724 GCA_039920205.1 Pyrinomonadaceae bacterium | reverse complement strand
AGTTGATGGCTACCGGTGCTTTCTCGCCCCTCAACACTTTTCTCGGTCAAGCAGATCACGAAAGCGTATTGGAACGGATGCGCTTGGCCGGCGGCCAACTGTTTCCGATCCCGATAACTCTTCCGGTCCCGAAAGATTCCCCGATCAAATTGGATAGCGACGTGGCGTTGCGCGACCAACGAAACGAATTACTGGCCGTAATGACGGTGACCGAGGTCTATCCCTGGGACCGCGAACTGACGGCTCGCCACGTTTGTGGCACGAACGATCCGCGCCACCCGCTGGTCGCCGAAATGCAGGGTTGGGGACCCCGGAATATCTCGGGACCGCTCCGCGTTTTAAGCACGCCGGTGCATCATGACTTTACGGAATTGCGCCTGACTCCGGCGCAAACACGCGAACGTTTGAAGGCGTTGGGCCACGCCAATGTGGTCGCGTTCCAAACGCGCAATCCGTTGCACCGCGTGCACGAGGAAATGTTGCGACGGGCCGCGACCTCCATCGACGGGACCATTCTGCTTCATCCCGCCGTGGGGATGACCAAGCCCGGCGATGTCGACCATTACAGCCGGGTGCGTACTTACCGCGTGATCGCGGATAAATATCTACCGGCCGACCGGACCTTGCTTTCATTGATCCCGCTAGCCATGCGAATGGCGGGGCCGCGCGAAGCGTTATGGCATGCGCTGATCCGGCGCAACTTTGGCGCGAATCATTTCATTGTGGGACGCGATCACGCCGGCCCCGGGGCGGACTCTAAGGGGAAACCCTTTTATGGTCCAGACGAGGCGCGCCAACTGGTAGAAGAACATCAGGACGAGTTGGGCGTTAAAGTAGTTCCCTTCACCGAAATGGTTTACTTGGCTGACGAAGAACGCTACGAAGAGCGTTCGCGCGTTACGCCAACCGATCGCGTTCTGTCCATCTCCGGAACCGAGGCGCGCGCGGATTACCTGGAACGCGGACGGCCGTTGCCCGCTTGGTTCACACGTCCGGAAGTGAGCGCAATTTTGGCGGAAACATACCTTCCGCGGCAGCGCCAAGGCGTTTGCGTTTGGCTGACTGGATTAAGCTGCGCGGGCAAATCGACCATCGCAGAAATATTGACCACTCTGCTCTTGGCGGCTGGTCGCCGCGTAACGCTGTTGGATGGTGACGTCGTCCGGCAGACACTTTCCCATGGTTTGGGCTTTTCAAATGAAGACCGCGACCGGAATATTCGGCGCATTGGTTATGTTGCGGCCGAAGTAGTGCGGCACGGCGGCGTGGCTATCTGCGCGGCTATCAGCCCTTATCGTGCGACCCGCGATGAAGTGCGCGGATTGGCCGGGCCGGGCAATTTCGTTGAGGTGTTCGTGAACACCCCGCTCGCGGTCTGCGAAGCACGTGATACCAAGGGTCTCTACGCGCAGGCGCGGCGCGGCGAACTCTCCAACTTCACCGACGTTAACGACCCCTACGAGCCGCCGCTGGATCCGGAACTCGCACTCGGCGATGGTTCGTCCAGCGCGGACGAAAACGCGCGAAGTATCATGAACAAGTTGGTTCAATTGGGCTTTGTGGAGGAATAGTCAAAGTGCGAAACGCAGAGGTGGTCATCATTGGCGGCGGTGTGATCGGCGCCAGCGTGGCCTATCACCTGACTCGCGCCGGCTGCCGCGATGTGGTTATCCTAGAACGCGAAGCCCAACAAGGATTGGGTTCGACGGGCAAAGCGACCGGGGGCGTGCGCGCGCAGTTTTCCACCGACATCAACATTGCGATGTCGCTTTACTCTTTGGAATTCTTCGGTCTGTTTACGGAAGCAACGGGGATGGAATGCGGCTATGAGCCGCGCGGATATCTCTTTGTCGCTTCTTCGGAAGCACAGCTCGGCTATCTGAAAGCCAATCGCGAATTGCAATTGGGCCAAGGACTGACCAACGTTGAGATCTGGGATCGTGACGAGGTAGCGCGACAAGTGCCGAGCCTGCGCGTGGACGAGGTCGTGGGCGCAAGCTTTTGCCCGACGGATGGCTTCATAGATCCGCTAGCCGTAATGGCCGGATTCACGGCCGCGGCGGTGCGCGATGGCGCGCGCTTGGAATTGGGAACCGAAGTGATCGACATCGAAACCCAGGGCGGGAAGATCTCTGCAGTTGAAACAAATCGTGGCCGCATCGGGGCGCAAACGGTGGTCTGTGCGGCCGGTGCGTGGGCCGGCCAAGTGGCGCGGATGGCGGGTGTCGATCTACCCGTTCAACCGTTGCGGCGGCAGATCGTGTGGGCCACTACCGACTGTCCGCTTCCAGAAGGTCTACCGATGGTGATCGATCTGGCCAGCGGCTTTCACTTTCGTCCCGCGCGCGGCCCGGTCAAGAATGAACTTCTTCTCGCTTGGCCCGACCCGGCCGAACCAACCAGTTTCCGCACCGATTTCGATGACGAGTTCGTGCCCAAGACACTGGACCAAAGCGATCGCCTGGCACCGTTCTTGCGCACGGTGAAGGTCGACCGCGAGCGGTGCCGCGCGGGCCTATATGAAATGACGCCGGACCATCACGCCATCATTGGACCAGCGCCCGGGGTCGATGGGTTGTATTTGGTTAATGGATTCAGCGGACATGGGGTGATGCATTCACCGGCGGCGGGCCGCATGATCGCGGAAACCGTCTTGCTGGGACGCTCGGAATTCATGGACGCGACCCCGTTGGCAGCGACCCGGTTTAGCGAGAACCGGATGCTGCACGAGACGGCTTTCATTTAGTGAGCAGTGAGCAGTAAGCAGCCAGAAAAGAAGGCACACGACAGCTGTCCCGCATTTAGCTATCGCCCGATGTATCCGCTCTGAACGGGGATGTCACCGACGGCGCCAAAGGCGATCGAGTTGATCGAACCGTTGCCGCTGTTTTGAATATACCAATTCCCCGCACGCAACACGGCCACGTCAGTCTTGCCGTCGCCGTCAAAGTCGCCCGGCGCCGGCAGGTCCGCCGCCAATCCAAAGATCCGTACGTAAAGGGACGAATCCGAACTTAATAGTCCATACCAAACTCCGCTCGATGGACGATAGACCGCGACATCGGTCCGGCCATCGCCGTCATAATCGCCTTCGACCGCCCGGTCGCCGTTCGCGCCAAAACCAACACCTAACACCGAATTCGTTCCGCTGCGTAAGATAAACCAGCCACCGCTGGAGGGCCGGAAAACCGCTATGTCGGTCTTGCCGTCGGCATCGTAATCGCCCGGTACCGGTTGATCGCCATTGGCCCCAAACGGTTGTGCTACGAATTGCCCGTCGGACGAGCGGATCAAATACCAGGCTCCCTCGCTGGGGCGAAAGATCGCCAGGTCGCTCTTGTGATCACCGTCAAAGTCGCCGACTACGGGCGAGTCGCCGTTCAAGCCAAAGATGCGCACGGTAAAAGCGCCGTTCGAACTGTTCAGCGCGTACCAGGCGCCATTCGCCGGCCGGTAAACGCCGATGTCGGTCGTGCCGTCGCCGTCGAAATCGCCGGGCGTAATGATGTCACCCACTGCGCCGAATCCGGTTCCCTGAAAGGTTCCGTTAGAACTGCGTAGGGTGTACCAACCGCCATCCGTCTGCCGGAAGAGCGAAACATCGCTGCGGCAGTCGCCATCGAAATCAGGCAAGCCGATACATTGATTTGTTCGTGCGGTCGCGGTGTAGATGTGGTCGCCGCTCGTGCCACCGTCGCTGTTGGCCGCATTGCTGGCCGCATAAAACGAAATATTTCCGCGCGGGGTGGTGGGTCCGTGCCAATCGTACTGCCAAGACTTAGTGCCGAATTGGACCGGGATAATACCTTCAACCGTGTGAAGGACATAACTGCGAGTGTAAGGGCCGACAATTCCCGGCTGGATCTGGGTCTGCGCGGGGCTTATCGGCAGCAAGGAAAAGGTCCCGCCGGCACGTCCCAAAAGGTCAACGGCGGTGGATTCGAAACCATACACTACGGCATTTAATTCGTTTACCGTAATCGTGACGCGCACGGTTTGGCCTAAACGGTAGTTTGCGGGCAGACCGGTGATCTGCAAATTACCGGTGCCGGAATTGACCGCGAAATCGTTATGGCAGGCGGTGCAATTTCCTTCACCCGGCGCGCCCGTAAAGGTCGTCGTCGGCCCCATTGCAGATGCGCCCACCTTTTGTTCGCCGCTCCAAACCACCCAACCGGCGGCCACCACAAAAGCACCCAGCACAATGAAACGTAACCGCCGGCTAAACCCCATTGACAAGTTCATAAGCTTTCCGCTGCCACCCAACCAAGTTTAAGGACAATTTAAAGGCATCGTAAAGACGCCCGGGACTTGGCTTTAGTCTAACAAACTTTGCAGAATTAGGTTAAAGAATTGTCGATCTAACGGTTAAGAGGCGGCCTTTGACCGTCCACCCCGGTTACCTAAGTTTAGAGGCGGTCTTTGACCGCCGGTCGCTTGGTTAACGGACTACTTCCACCGCAACTCCGGCGGTCAAAGACCGCCTCTTAACTGGGCGTGAGCCATTTGATTGTAAGGTAGAACGTTGGTCGTTCAATGCCTTCCTAAAACCGTTACGAGGCGGCCTTTGAGCGCCTCTCAAGGTACGATAGACTGTTAGTCTGTCGATTCTCGTAACCCTAGTTGACCGTTGAAGATCGTCGTGAACCGGCGGTCAAAGACCGCCTCTTAACGTGTGAGTGGAAATTCCCCGGATCAGCGCTTCGGATTATCCTTGGCGTAGCTGTACGCGCACCAAGCACAAATGATGTGGACTACCCAACCGAACATTCCCGCCGTTCCGATCCACGAGACACCCGTAACGACCAGCCAAATGATGCCGATCAAAATTCGGCCGTTGTAGATCTGCCCCACGCCGGGGAGTAAAAAACTGAGTAAGCCTGCAATCCATGGTTCGCGCATCGTGATCCCTCCAAGGCAGGTATACGAACGGCGAAACGGGTTTGTTCGGCGGATTATTGGTCGGTCACGCGGACGTCGACGATCTCGCCTTGAAAGACATCTAGGATCCGCTGCACAGCGGGGATCTGCTCGGCCACTTCACGCAGGCGCTTCTGTTCGGCGGCTTCCAATTCGCGGCGGGTGAGCGGCGCGCCTTCGTCCCGCTCGGCGGTGACAACCCGTATACCGGGCGTGCGGCCCAGAACTTCCTGGCATACCTCGCGCAACATCGCCTGGCTGTCCGGTTTCGAGATCACCACGCGCATGTGCCGCGATTCTGGCGCGAACGTGATCACCAGTTCGTTGTCCTCGAATGAAACGGACAGCGCTTCGTCCAACGCGGTGACCATCATCGGTTTGCGCTTCTTTTCCAGCAGTTTCTTGATCTTGTCCAGATCCGGATCGGTGGAGCGCGCGGGCGCCGCGGCAACAGCGGAACCAGATGAAATTGGTGCGGTGGCAACGGGCGGCATTTCGACCGGCGCCGCCACGGGCATCGGTAGGGACGTTTCCGCGGTCGTGACCGGTGCATTTGACGGACCGACCCCAGCAAACGGAATATCAGCCGCTTCAAGCTTAGTTGCCGGAATAGAAGTTTTGGCCGGGACCGCGCGAGCAGCCGGCGCGGGGGCGGCCGATTGCGCCCGGGCGATGCTCGGTGGTTTTGGTGCACTACCGCCAGTCGCCGGCGGTGTGCTGCTCGCGGGTGACGACTTGGGCGCGGGCGGCGTGCTGCTGCCGCCATTTCCCGCGGATCCTTCCAGGGCCGCCAATCGTTCAATGATCGACGCTAAGGGCGCGACCCGTTGCATCTCCATCAACTTGATCAAGCCGATCTCCAGTTGATAACGCGGATGCGCTGCCACCTTCAGACTGCTCTCGGTCTGCGCCAAGGAATGAAAGAATCGGATCAGATCGGATTCGGAAAATTGCGCCGCCTGTTCCTTTAATTTCGCCGGATCAAAGATCGACGATTCCAATAACGACGGCGTGTCGCCCGCCACCTTGGCCACCAGCAGATCGCGCAGGTGTCCCAAAAGATCGCGGCAAAAGTTACGCAGGTCGTGACCGCGCATTTCCAGGTCTTCGACCACCGACAACGCCGCGACCGGTGACCGGTCAGCGATGCCCTGGACCACCCGGTCCAGCATTTCCGTTCCGGCCAAACCCAACGCCGCTGAAACATCGGCCACGACGATCTTGTCACCGGAAAAGCTGATCACCTGGTCAAAGGCGCTCTGCGCGTCGCGCATTGACCCTTCGCCGGCGCGCGCCACCTCGCGCAAGGCGTTCTCTTCGATGTCTATCTTTTCGGCATCGGCAATAATGCGCAGCCGTTCCGCGATCTTGGCCGTCGCAATGGTCCGAAACTCGAACTGCTGGGTTCGCGACAGTATAGTGTCGGGGATCTTGTGTGCCTCGGTCGTGGCCATGATGAAGGTCACGTTCGGCGGCGGCTCTTCTAAAGTCTTCAACAAAGCGTTAAAGGACTGCGGAGTCAGCATGTGGACTTCGTCAATGATAAAGACCTTGTTGCGGTCGCGCGCCGGCGCTATTCCAATACCGGAAATGATCACCTCGCGAACATTATCCACGCCGGTGTTGGACGCGGCATCGATCTCCAATACATCGATCGACCGGCTTTCGGTGATCTCGCGGCAGGAGGCGCACGCATCCAGGTCGTCCATCGCGCACGGCGTAGCCGTCGGACCCTGGGCTTTATGGCAATTCAACGCCTTGGCCAACAGCCGCGCCGTGGTCGTCTTCCCCACGCCACGCGCCCCGGAAAACACATAGGCGTGATGCAGCCGGTCATGCTCCAACGCATTAACCAGCGTGCGAGTGATCGGCTCCTGACCCGTGACTTCGGCAAAGGATTGCGGGCGCCATTTTCGAGCAATTACTTGATATGCCATGGAGCGAGAACTCTATCAGCAGAGAGCCGCCCTGGGCAACAACGCCAGGGTGGAAAATAGACGTTACAAAGTCGCCGGTTGGTGGTTTTCAAATCGCCTTTCGGAATTGATTAATTAGTTTCATTTTTCCGGTATACAGATCGTCAGTTCGAACCAAAATTGTACAAGATGGTTCCGGATACTCTCACCGGAATCCCGTTCAAGAGCGTGGGGGTAAACTTGGACCTTCGGGCGGCTTCCTCGCTGGCGCTAAAAAATCCACGGATGCCACATTCGCCTTTCGCTTCGATGACCTTTCCGGTTTCATCAATAGTCACCGTGACCACCACAAATCCCCGCGCACCGACCCGCGGATAACTCGGCTTAGCCAGCTTGATCGCCTTACCATTAAGAACCCCGCTTTGAACTGCCCGATCTGAGCCGACGGTTTCGAATCGCGGACTTCTGAACTGTCTGACCTGCGCCGATGCCTCCATGAAGCGATTTTCTTGGTATCCCTTGTGGTAGAGAAAGCAAGTGTAATTGTCGATGTCCGTACGTTCCTTCTTTTGTTCCCGAGTTAAGATCCGATCATTAATATTGATTGCCATCAAGTAGTTGACGTCAGCCGCCTCCATCAGTCGTTGAGATCGATAAATATCACCCAGAAAGGTGTAAACACCCGCCACTTTCCCGCTTTCTCCGCCATAAAGTTTTTCGGAGATCGTCAGCAGCTTCTGGCAGTAGGCTTCCGCTTTTAGATAATTTTTTTGATTGTAGAAAGCCAGCGCTATCCGCTCGGTGGTGTTGGCCATAGGCGCGCTGTTGTCGCCGAGTTTCCGCTGATAGGATTCCAGCACTCGCTGAAATAACGCAATGGCCTCGGAC
>JBDSEC010000370.1:0-3209 GCA_039920205.1 Pyrinomonadaceae bacterium | reverse complement strand
CCATTATCGTATATACTGTGGGCGGGCACCAGCCCGCCCGCGGACCGGACGCCACGCAATGTGCCTGGGATCGCGATCGATCGGCATCGTTCGCGGTGAGTCTGCTCGAATCAAATTTCAAATGGATAGCTAGCATGCCAATGGCCATGCCCAGACCATACTTAGTGATGCCTGCGTAACCATGAAAGTAATCTGCTCTAACTGTCGCACGATGAATCTGCTTCCGGAAACGATGGCGGATGCTCCAATTTCACGAATGACCTGTGCCCGATGCGGCAACGTGATGGATCTTCCGGTCGAATCACCGGTCGTCGAAAGTCCGGAAGTTAACGCACCAATGCCGGAATTGCAGATGGAATCAGCGCCGGTCGCCGCGGCCACGGTCGCGTCAAATTTGGCGGCAACCGTGCCGTTAGATATGGAGCCCGCGCCTTCCTTTGAAGAACGCGTGTCTTCCGATGTAGCAGCGCAGGAAACGATCCCGAAAGAAGCGGTCGCCACTGGGGCCGAAGAGGCGTACGAATCGGATTATGAAGTGCCGGTCATCCCGCCCGATCGTACCGGCAACATTCTGAAGTACCTTTCCTTTTTGCTCATCTTTGTCGCGATCATCGTGGCCGCATTGTTTTTCGCTTGGCCGTATGTCCGCGATTATTTGGGCCAGGGTTCAAATGCGGCGACAAACCCCAATTCCGCGGCTCCGGCACCGGCGAATAGCAATACGATCGCCGGCACCAATCGGCCGGTGGCGACACCGACGGCCTCGCCGTCATCGAATGCGAATCAGACGAACTCGTCAAATGTAAACAACGCAAATATTGGCGCCCCGGCGAATACGAATAACGCCAACGCCAAGAATGCGAATGGGTCGAACTTGAACGCGAACGCCGCAAACCGTAACGACGCTAGCACGGATAATTCCAACCGAGCCAAACCGGCACCACCGGTCGCTGCGCCGCCCGTAAGTTCGGGCAGCGGTAATATCACGATCCAGGTCGGGTCTCATCCAAACCCGGAATCTGCGAATCAACAGGTGGCCCGACTGCAATCTCAAGGGATCGCCGCGCGAATGGTCCGGGCCGAGATCCCGGGCCGCGGGACCTACTATCGTGTACAGGTGGGTCGGTTCGCGTCGCAAGATGAGGCCAATCGTTATGCCGCGCAGTTGCGTAGCAAGGGGATCAGCCAGATCTATATCACCCAAGTTTCGCAGTGATGGTCGTTTCGGCGGTCGTGTTAGTTTAGCGATGCAAGTACTTAAAAAACGCGCGGGAAAAAGTTCCGGTTCGGAAAGTCCGGAAAGCCTCGCGCGGGTAAGCTATTTGCCGGCGATCGAAAAGATCGCACCGATCCTGCGCCGGCCGGATGTCCGCCTAAGATTTATCAATAATGTCATTGCCTATGCGGACAGCTATCAACGCGAGCTAGATCGATCGTTTCGTCGCCTGCCCCGGCTAAAAAAGACCCGCCTCTTCGGATGGTTGCTTTCACTGAGTGTTCGCCAGGGAGTCCATGAAGTAGCTGCGGGCGAGGCCGGAATAACTGCGGACGAGCGGGACGAATTGCAGAAACAGAGTCGGCTTTCGTGGTTCGCTCGTAAGGTTTTGTTGATCGCCCGGCGCGAAAAATTGCTCTTTAGGTCGGGAATGACGGCGATCGCGCTCGGGTTGTTCGGCCTGTTTGGGATCGTCTTTTTTGCTACCTTTCGGGTCAACGCCTATTTACGCGGACGTGGGCCATATGGTCCGATCGCGAATCAGGGCGCCGACACGCCGCAGATCCCTAAGCTGCCGCAGTCGGAAAAGGTTTGGCTGGTCGAGAAAAAAGACGGCTTCGAGCGCTACAGCAACGGATTGCGCGTGGTTACCTCGTACGAGACCGGCAACCGAGCACGACAGTTTCAGCTGGTGGCGCATGGGATGGAACGGGTATTACCGACGATCGAAACGGCCCCCATGGGCATTGTCTTCCATTCGTCGGAAAGTCAACTGGTGCCGTTCACGCAAGGCAACAGCACTTCGATAACCAATATTTCCACGTATCTGCTAGAATACGTCCGCCAGAACAAGTCTTATAATTACCTGATCGATCGTTTTGGTCAGGTTTACCGTATCGTACCGGATAATCAGGTAGCCAATCACGCGGGGCGTTCCGTTTGGGGCGACGAACGCGGGCTCTTTATCGAATTGAACGAGAGCTTCATTGGTGTGTGTTTCGAGACGCGCAGCGTCGATACGGGCAAAGACCAATTGACCGAAGCACAAGTGATCTCGGGCCGATTGTTGACCGGCGCATTGCGTAGTCTTTATCAGATCCCCGATGCCGATTGCACTTCGCACGGATTGGTATCGGTCAATCCGGACAATTCTTTGATCGCTTATCATTCGGATTGGATCATTGGCTTTCCCTATGAAGCAATGGGTTTGACCGACAAAGGGAAGGTAGCGCCGGCTAGTATCGCGGAATTGGGCTTTGCCTATGATGGTGGTACCTTGCAGCGATTAGGCGGCAAGCCCACGCCGGGAATGTTGGAAGCGGTCGAGAAATTCAACCAGTTGGCGGGCCAGCTAAATTTGCCGCCGGCCGAGGCTCGCCGCAAATTTCATGATCTATACGTGCAGCATCAAGAGCGCATCCGCTCGGGCCACGACGAAACCGTATTGCCGGAAAAAGCTGAATCGAATAAGAACGCGCCGTAAAATTCACCCAGTTTGAAAGGAAGGATAATTAATCAGATGACTGATAAGAACTTAACCACCGCCTCGGGCAGCGCCACGGGAGCGCTGGGTTTGGATATTGGGACCAGCCGGATCGTGCTGGCGAATGGAAGCGGTGTGGGAAAGACCTCTTCGCAATTGAATGCCTTTCTAACGGTGCCTTTTTCAAAAATGACCGAGAGCATTTTGAGACAACGAAAGATCGCGTATTTGAAGGACGGTTCCGACCTTTATGTTTACGGTAACGATTCGGAAAGTTTCGCCGGGGTTTTCAACACCACGCCGCGCCGCCCGATGCATTTGGGTGTGCTAAATGCGGACGAGGTGATGGGACAGCAGATCATCAAGTCGGTGATCCAAATGGTGTTACCGCGGTCATCAAAGAACGAACTGATCTGCTTTAGCGTTCCGGCCGCCAGCGGTCACGAAGTGACGGACGCCAATCTGGTCTATCACGAAGCGGTCTTGAAATCTCATTTGGAATCACTGGGC
>JBDSEC010000369.1:0-5520 GCA_039920205.1 Pyrinomonadaceae bacterium | reverse complement strand
GCGTCGCCATCGGCCAAGCCAGACTGTTGAGGAACCCCGGCGAGTACACTTACTTGACCACTAGGTAGCTCGATCTTCAGGATCGTATGTGCCCCCGAGTCGGCCACGATCAACGACCCATCCGGCGCTAGCGCAATTCCCGATGGCGTCGCCAAGTGCTCAGTCAACGGTGTTGCCTTCCCCTCCCAGTCGAGCTGCCAAACGATCCCCTTCTCGCCATCGCTAAAATAGATGTTTCCCTTTGGTGAAACCGCGATCCCAAAGACCTCGCCAAATGGTTGTGCTTGATAGATTCCGGCTGTCCCGGCCACGGTGTGCAACGTATCTAATCGACCCGGTCGGGACTTCCGCCCGAGGAAGGTCGGAATCACGATCAATAACCCCAGCCCCAAAATACAAAGCAGCAAGATAACTAAGAGAATTTTCGTCCTTGATCTCATATGCGGGGTAAATTGCGAGCTACTTCGGTACCCGGATGCGCAATGCGCGTGGAACGATCGCGAGTTTAGCTGGCAGGTGGCCGGGTAATTCTCCATCGACCTCTAACGCGATCAAAATGCCTTTATCAACCGGGCGCGCCGACACGTTCGCACCCAACGTGTGATGCACATCGCGAAGGTTCAAATGTGTGCCCCTAAACAATTTGTGCGCGTTTCGGAAAATACGGGCGGCGCCCAGGTCACCGATCGTGACCACGTCGAATCGTCCATCCGTCAATTTCGCGTCGGGAGCGATCTTCATGCCGCCGCCAAAATATCGAGCATTGGCGATGCAAAGATTGGTCAACCGCAGACGCTTTTCCCGACCGTCGTCAATTTGAACTAGGGCTTCGACGGCAGTCTGGGCCAATACCGCTTCGAACGCCGCCCGCGCGTATGCGATCTTGTTTCCGGCACCGTCATTCAAAGCCGGCACCCAAGCCGAGCGTTCGCGCTTGGCTCGTGAAATAACTTCGCCGCTCAACCCAAACGACGCCATTCCTAAGAAATAACGCGAGACCGTCTCGCCCGCATGATCTACGAACTCAGCACGGCCGACATCTATCCGAACAGTTTTGCCATCGCGCAAGATCGCGGCCGCATCAATTGGGCGTGTGGGTATTTTCAAGGTTCGGCGAAAATCGCCGCCCGTGCCGCTGGGTATGATTCCCAGTTCGCTATCTTTGCCGGACCCTAGAATGCCGTTCGCGACTTCGTTGATGGTACCGTCGCCGCCGCAGGCCACGATCAATTCAACGCCGCGCTCGGCCGCGGCGACGGCCAACCGTTTGGCGGCGCCCGCTTGAGTTGTGAACTCCACGTCAAACCCACCTAGTTGCGCGGCCAGATCGCTGGCGATACCGGGCCAGGCTCGACCGGTCGCCCCGGATGCCGAGGAAGGATTCACGATGATCAGGGGTTTACTCACTCTTGGCCATCTCTTGGCGGTCGGCCTGGCCGAGGTCGGCAATGCGGCCCATGACCAGGTCGGTGATCTCTTTGTAGGTACGAACCGAATCGCGCTTGGCGATAAACTCTTCAAAGTTGATCTGTTCGCCAAAGTGCACGCGGATCGGCTGGCCACCCGTCCAATTGCCGAGTACCTGCCGCGGCAGTTGATTACCCAAACCGGCGATAAAAACCGGCACGACCTGGGCACCGGAATCCTTGATCAATTTACCCACGCCGGGTTGCGCCCGCAAAAACGAATAGGGATCGCCCGACTTATTCCGCGTTCCTTCCGGATGAAATCCGATGACGTTGCCCGGGCCGGTTCGGCAAAGCTCGGTCAAAACCCGCAACGAATATTTGTCGAACTCGCGCTTTTCGCCTTCGGCAAAGAAGGGCGGATACATCGACCACCAACCCATCACCAGATTCACGAACCATCCCAGCGGGGATTCGTAAAAGAAGCGCCCTCGCACCGGAAAGTAGAGCGCCCGGATCCAATCGGTCCGCCGGTACATCAGCGCGGACACCACATACATATCGAAAAAAGAACGGTGATTCGCGACCAGTAACAGCGGACGCTGTGGCGAAATGGCCTCGATATTTTCCCATCCGTAAACGCGAGTTAAATTATTGGTGGCGAGGTAGATCCAAAGCGACCCCAGATAGCGTTGGCAGGTGGTCCAAAACGCTTTCCACCGGCCGCGATTCATGCGGGCGACCAGGCGGACACTTAATCGCTCCATCTTGGTCAACACCGCCAGCTCTTGGGGCGTGGGCGCGACCACGATCCCGCCACCGGCCGCGTCTAAAGCTCCGGTGGCGGGTTGGTCCTTCAGGTCTAAAGCATTCTTTGGTGTCATCCACTACGGGCGCCGGGCGGCGAGCAAAATACGATTCTACTCGATAGAAAAGTATTTTGCCTCCTCGTGGTGAACGATGATGGCCGAGGTGGATTGTTCGGGGTCCAACTGGAACTCTTCGGTCAGTTCCACACCGATCCGTGACGGATCGATCAATTCAAAAAGCTTGACCTGGTCTTCCAGTTCCGGACAGGCCGGATAGCCAAAGCTAAATCGCGACCCCTGATAGCCCTGATGGAACAACTTGGCCAATTGCGGCGAATCCTTACCGTCGATCCCCAGTTCCTTACGGATGCGATGATGCATCAGTTCGGCCAAGGCTTCGGCCCCTTCGACGCTCAACCCATGGAAGAAAAGGTAATCCGCATAATTGTCCGCCGCAAAAAGCTCGGCCGAATATTCGCTGGCCCGGCGGCCCATGGTGACTAGATGGAACGGGACGACGTCCATGCGGCCAGATTCGCGCGACGTGAAATAATCCGCTAGGCACAAGTGCTTGCCAGTAGGTTGGCGCGGGAAAGTGTAGCGCTGCCGCTCGGTCACCTTATCGTCCTGATAGATGATCAGATCGTTCCCTGCCGACTGGCACGGGAAATAGCCGTAGACCACGCGCGGCGTCAGCAGGTTTTCGTCCTTCGACCTCTGCTTCATCTCGTCGTATTTCGGCAGCACGGTCTCTTGGACAATGCGCTGGTAATCTTCCGCCGTGCGCTTGCCTTGTTTGAATTGCCACTGGCCTTTGAATAGCGCGGTGGTGTTCACCCACTTAAAGACCTCGTCCAACGGGATATCGTCGATCACGCGCGAACCATAGAACGGCGCCTCGGGAATTGGAACGTCCGGATCGATCGCCGAGCGCTTGGTGTGCGTCGTGTCACCATGCTCGGTCTTGGTTCGCCACAGACGTTCGGGTTTACGAATGCCCAGTTTGGCATCCTCGCCGATCAGATCTTCGACATCTTGACCTTCATCCTCACCACCGCCGTTCTGGTTTGCCCCCGCCGCCGCCGCCCGGACCGATTCGATAACCGTTTCGGCCTCGGCCGCTCCGACCAGTTTGTCCATGGTGTACAAACCATCGAACGCATCCCGCGCATAGAACAGTTGCCCCGCATAAATGGAGTGAAGGTCGTCTTCGACATATCGTCGCGTTAACGCCGCGCCACCCAACACAACCGGAACTGCGATCCCGCGTTCGTTCATCAATTCTAAATTGTCGCGCATGACCAGGGTCGATTTCACCAACAAGCCGCTCATGCCGATCGCGTCGGCGTTGTGCTCTTCGTGCGCGCGCAGGATCTCGTCGATGGTTTTCTTGATCCCAAGGTTGATCACTTTGTAACCATTATTGGTCAGAATAATATCGACCAGATTTTTACCGATATCGTGAACGTCGCCCTTGACCGTGGCTAGGACCATGGTGCCTTTTTCGGTCGCGCCACCCTTCTTTTCCAAGAATGGTTCTAGGAATTTGACCGCCGCTTTCATCACCTCGGCTGATTGCAACACAAAGGGCAATTGCATCTGTCCGCTGCCAAACAGGTCACCAACTACTTTCATGCCGTCCAACAAGATCGTGTTGATGATCTCCAGGGCGGGATAACTCTCCAGCGCCTTCTTTAGCTGTTCCTCCAAACCGATTTTTTCGCCGTCAATGATATGTCGCTTCAGCCGTTCTTCGACTGGAAGATCGGTCATGTCCACCTTTACCGATTGCGTAGTCTTACCGGCAAACAAGGTCGTGAATTCGCCCAATGGATCGTAAGAACAGTTCCCGTCCAGGAATTTCCGCTCGTCAAAGATCAATTCGCGCGCGACCTGAACTTCAATTTCTTGAAAGCGATTGAGCGGGAGGATCTTCGAGGCATTCACGATCGCGGCGTCCAGGCCGGCTTCACGCGCCTCGTGCAAAAAGATCGAATTCAACACTATCCGCGACGCGGGATTCAGACCGAACGACACATTCGAAACACCCAGGATGGTGTGACAGCCGGGCAAATCCGCCTTGATGCGGCGAATGCCTTCGATCGTTTCAGCGGCGTTGCGCCGGTCCTCTTCGATACCGGTCGAAATCGGCAGCGCCAACGGGTCAAAGAAAATGTCGTGGGCGGGAATGCCGAACTCGATCGCCTGGTGATAAGCACGTTCGGCGATCTTGAACTTCCCTTCCGCCGTGCGGGCCATACCCTCTTCATCGATCGTACCGATCACGACCGCTGCGCCAAACCGTTTGCAGAGCTCCAATACCTTAAGAAAGCGTGGTTCGCCGTCTTCATAGTTGGTCGAGTTAAGGATCGATTTGCCGCCGGCATGTTCCAATCCGGCCTCCATCTTTTCCCACTCGGTCGAATCGAACATGAGCGGGATCTTGACCGCCGTCGCTAAACGGAAAGCCAACTCGTGCATGTCCTTCTCGCCATCACGGCCGACGAAATCAACGTTGATGTCCAGGATATGGGCGCCTTCGCGTTCCTGTTCACGCGCCAGCGAGACCAATCCATCCCAGTCTTCCGCATTCAACAAGTCCCGCATTTTCTTCGAGCCGGATGCGTTGACCCGCTCGCCTACGATCAAGAACGAAGCGTCCTGCTCGTAGGGCTGCTGCATATAGATCGAAGACGCCGACGGGATCAGTTTGGCGTTGCGAACTTTCGGCGCCAGGTGACCGATGCGGTCAACCACCATCCGCAGATGCTCGGGCGTGGTGCCGCAACATCCGCCGACGACGTTCACACCAAAATCGCGCACAAAATGTTCGATCTGCGCTACGAATGATTCCGGCGTTTCGTCATAATGCGTTTCGCCGTTCTTGATCTCGGGCAAACCGGCGTTGGGAATTACGGAAACCGGGATGGGCGAATTCTCGCACAAGTACCGGATGCTCTCGGTCATATGCTTGGGACCGGTTCCGCAGTTCATCCCGATCAGATCGATCGGGAACGGCTCTAACGAAGTCAGTGCGGCGTTGATCTCGGTTCCATTCAACATGGTGCCAAAGATCTCGATCGTGACCTGGGCCAGGACCGGTCGGCGATCGCCGACTTTCTTAAAATGATCAAAAATGGCGTTCAACGCGGCCTTGGTCTGCAGCAGGTCCTGGCAGGTCTCGACAATGAATAGATCCACGCCACCATCCCACAATCCGCGCACCTGCTCGGCATAGGAATCGCGCAACGTGCGATAGGTAACATGTCCCAACGTCGGCAGTTTGGTCCCCGGTCCCATCGAAC
>JBDSEC010000368.1:0-4237 GCA_039920205.1 Pyrinomonadaceae bacterium | reverse complement strand
CGTTTGTCGTGGCCGGTGATGCGCGTGATGAAGCGACGGCGAAGCGGGTGGCGCAGACCGCGGCCGAGACCGCCGGGGGCCTGGATATTCTGATCAATAACGCGGGTTTGGGTTACTACAAAGATCTGATCGATACCAGCATCGAAGACTACGAAACGATGATGGACACGAACATGCGTTCGACGTTCCTGTTCACCCGACGTGCGCTGCCGTTCATGTTAAAGCAAGGCTCCGGCACGATCCTGATGATCTCGTCCATGGCGGGCAAGTACGGATTCGCGGGCGAGGCGGTCTATTGCTCGACCAAGTTCGCACAGGTGGGTTTCGCACAAGCTTTGGATAAGGAGTTGCGGTTGAAAGGCATCAAGGTCGGCGTGATGTGCCCGGGCGGCGTGAAGACCGAATTCGCGTTGGGTCATGGACGCACCGAGGAAGGCGTCGCGAGTTCCGGCATGTTGGAACCGAGTGACGTCGCCGGCGCAGTGGTCTTGGCCTGCACGCAATCGCCGGGTTCGCGGATCATCGAGATCCAAATGCGCACAATGGACGAAGCGCTGACATAAGTGAGCAGTGAGCAGTGAGCAGTGAGCAGCAAGCAGTTAGCAGTCAGCAGTGAGCAGTGAGCAGTAAGCAGTGAGCAGTGAGCAGTGAGCAGTGAGCAGTGAGCAGTGAGCAGTGCGCAGTGAGCAGTGAGCAGTGAGCGATGAGCGGACGGAGGAATTAGACCCTGGGCAGATAATGAACGGGAAGAAAATTTAAGAGGTCAGGAAAATGGGTTCGGGTAAACAGATCGGTGTTGCCATCATCGGCGCGGGTTTCGCGCGCAGCACGCAGGTACCCGGTTTTCGCGCGTGTGAAGGGGCGCGGGTGGTTGCCGTTGCAAGTGCACACCTAGCCAACGCGGAAAGTGTTGCGAACGATTTCGGCATATCTTATTTTACTGACGACTGGCGGACGGTGATCGATCGTGCCGACGTCGATCTGATCAGCATTGTCACGCCGCCGGTCACGCATCGCGAGATGGTCCTGAGCGCGCTGGATACCGGCAAGGCCGTGCTATGTGAAAAGCCAATGGCGATGAATGCGGACGAGGCGCACGAAATGTCCGACCGCGCATTGGAGACGGGCCGGTTGGCGCTGATCGATCACGAGTTGCGCTTTCTGAACGGCCGCCGGGCCGCGCGGGAGTTGCTGCATCGCGGCGAGATCGGAAACGTACTGCACGCCAAGTTACTGTTCCGGTCTGATTCCCGCGCGGATACGTCCCGGGCGTGGAATTGGTGGTCGGATGTGCGCTCCGGTGGTGGCGCGCTAGGTGCTATCGGGTCGCATGTTATCGATGGATTTCGGTGGATGTTGGGGACCGAGATAGCTAGCGTCAGTTGCGCCCTCTCGACCCACATACGTGAACGTACCGATCCAATTTCGGGAGAAAAGAATTCCGTAACTTCGGATGATGAAGCGAACCTTATATTGAAATTTGCGGATGGACCCGTCACCGAGGGTGCGACCGGGACGGCGTCGATGTCGATGGTGGAATCCGGGTTGCCGGAACATCGCTTGGAACTGTTCGGTACCAACGGAGCCTTATTGATCACGGAACGCGGCGAGGTGTCACGGGCGCGGTTGGGCCGCGGCAATTGGGAGCCCGTCGAAACAGATCCGGGGGCGCTGGCGCCGGGTTTGCGTGATGGGGGTTGGTCGCGGGGATTCACCGCATTTGCACGCGAGATCATCACTGCCTTGCAGGAGGGCCGCACCGAGGTCGAAGGCGCGGCGACGTTCGAGGATGGCTACCAAACGCAATTAGTACTGGACGCGGCGGTCCGCGCGAACGAGACCGGTTGCCGGGTGGATCTATGAGTCTGAATCCGCGGCGGATAATTAAATGGACCGCCGGGATCGCGGGGGTTTTGGCGATCGCCGGGATATTGCTCTTTTTCCTGGCCGCGCCCTATTACGTCGATACCCGTTTCAACCGTTCGCTAAACCCTCCCCCGTACGCGGCCAGCGAAAAGGCCCGGGCCCTGCACCAAACCCTATTGATCGCCGACGCCCATGCCGATTCCCTGATGTGGGGACGTGATCTTTTGCACAAAGGCACGCGTGGCCACATAGACATTCCGCGCCTGATCGAAGCCAACGTTGCGCTGCAAGTTTTTACTACCGTCACCAAATCTCCGCGCGCAATGAATATCGAGCGGAATGACGACCAGACCGACAATATCTTTTGGCTGATGCTGGCCCAGCGGATGCCCTGGTCGACGATCGGAAGTTTGAAGGAACGTGCATTGTTCGAGGGCCGGCGATTGGACGGGGCGGCCGCTGCATCGGCAGGAAAACTCACGGTCATCCGAACCAAGGGTGACCTGGCGCGGTATCTCGAGCGTCGAAAGACCGACCCGCAGATCACCGCTGGCATCTTAGGCATTGAAGGGGCGCATGCCTTGGACGGCGACCCGTCCAATGTCGACCCGCTATTTGCCGCTGGTTTTCGCATGATGTCGCCCACCCATTTCTTCGACAATGATTTTGGTGGTTCGGCCCACGGCGTGAATAAAGGCGGTTTGACGCCGAAAGGCCGCGAAATGATCGCGCGCCTGGAAGCGCATCGTATGGTCGTCGACGTGGCGCACGCTTCGGCCCAAACGATCACGGACGTATTGGCCATCTCGAAACGGCCGATCATTGTTTCGCATACGGGGGTGCGCGGAACGTGTGACAATACCCGCAATTTGAGTGACGAGCAGTTGCGCGCTATTGCTGCTAAGGGTGGAATGATCGGGATCGGGTTTTGGGAGACCGCCGTGTGCGGAACCGATGCCGCCGCGATCGTCCGGGCGATCCGTCACACCGTTGAGGTCGTGGGGATCGATCACGTAATTCTTGGTTCAGATTTTGACGGTGCGGTGGCGACCCCGTTCGATGTCACCGGTCTGGTCCAATTGACCGACGCTTTGCTGACCGCCGGTTTTACCGAAATTGAGATCCGCGCCATTATGGGCGGAAATGCGATCAAGTTTTGGACCGAAAATTTGCCAGAGTGAAGAAACTAGAGCTAAGGGCGCAATCCGATGGCTTCGGGTGGTAAGTGAAAGTTGGATAGTTGAATACACGCAGGCGTGCTATGAAGGCCCAGACATCATTATGCCTTCGCGTCGGTAGACGCCGACAGAAAATAGCCAGATGTGAAACGTCTGGTAAGGTGCAAATTGATCACGCGCGCTGAAGGCGAGCCAGCTCGAAGTGGCGCACCTTCAGTGCGCGAACGATTATTGTAGCTAGCCCAGAAGCGGAGCAAAGCCTTGCATCTGGCTAAGTTCTTCGTGCGCCTTCAGCGCGCAAGATGCAAATTCGGCGAAGAGATCAACTCGTATCTTTGATCGCGATCGGTGAACCAATTTGAATCCAACTCCAGAATTGCGACCCGGCTGACGGCTAACAGCTAACGGCGAAGAGCTAACAGCTACTATTCCCATGACCCCTGCGATGGCACGACGACAAATTGTTACCGAGGCTTTGCGGCAGTGGGGCCTGGAACCGTTGGCACTTAAACTGCGGCACGAAGGCGAGAACACGGTTTTCGTCCTACGCACGCCGGAGCGTCGGTTGATCGTCCGTCTTTCGGGCACCGAATTGCAAACCCCAGTTACACTTCGGGGCGAGATTCGGTTCATCGAACGCTGTGTGGAGGCGGGGATTCACGCCGCACGACCAATACTAACCATTAAAGGCGAACCATTCGCGCGCATTCCCACGATCGACGAACGAACCGGCCGAAAGCGTGAACGGATGGTGACGGTTTTCGAACATGTTCCCGGGCGGCGCATTCGCCCGCTGGCCCGGAAGGACGAGTTTATCTTTAACTGGGGTGCCCTCTTGGCGCGGATGCACAACGCGACCGACGGGTTCCGGCAGACGCGAACGGCGCGGCGACCAAATTGGGACGAGATCGCGTTTCAACGCGAGATCCTGAGTGACGATCTGCGCCGGCGTCGATGGTTCCGCGATGAGTGGGATGCCGGCCAGAAATGGCTGGGACGATTACCCAAAACCGAGCAGGGATTGATCCACGCCGATGTGCATGAGGGAAACTTCAAAGTTTTTCGCGGCGAGTTTTATCTCTTCGATTTTGACGATTCGTGTGTTTGCTGGTACGCGTATGATCTGGCGGTCAACCTTGCACGATTCGTAAGCGCGACCGATCGGGATCGATTTGAAACCTTCCGCGTGCGGT
>JBDSEC010000367.1:0-4217 GCA_039920205.1 Pyrinomonadaceae bacterium | reverse complement strand
ATCCTGCACGAACGCGGCTTGATCAAGAAATCAAAGCATGACGTGGTCGTGTTGGGAAACGGTGAGATAACCAAGGCATTGCGCATTTCTGCGCACCGGTTTACCAAGAGCGCGCGGGAAAAGATCGAGCGCGCCGGTGGGACCGCCAGCGTGATCGAGTGAATCAGGATTCGTGAAAATTGCCAGGTGGCAGGGGGCGAGTAATGGCTTTTAACTCGTCGCCTGTCACTTGTTGTTTCTTTCAAGAGGCCAGTTATGGAAAAGTTTGTTGCCGCCGTGCGTAACATGTTCAGCGTTCCGGATCTGCGGAAGCGCATATTCTTCACCCTGGGCATGCTGATCGTTTACCGCTTGGGAGCCCACGTCGGAGCCCCCGGGGTAAACCACGCACGGTTAGAGCAGGTATGGAGCGAGGTCAGCCGCACGCTACTGGGTGTGTTGGATCTGTTCTCCGGCGGTAACTTCCGCACCATCTCGGTCTTTGCCCTCGGCGTTACGCCCTACATTACCGCCTCGATCATCTTGCAGTTGATGACCGTGGTCTATCCGCCGCTCAAGAAGTTGCAAGAAGAGGGCGAGATGGGGCGGCAGAAGATAAACCAGTGGACGCGGTATCTGACCGTGCTGCTCTGCTCGATCCAAACCCTTTTCGTGGCTCGATGGTTGGAAGTAAACGGCGTCATTGATCACACGTGGGGCGCCCTGGCGCTGATCGTTTTGACCCTTACGACGGGTACGATCTTCGTGATGTGGATCGGTGAACAGATCACGGAACGGGGTATCGGTAACGGTATCTCGCTGTTGATCTTTGCCGGTATTGTCATCGGCTTGCCCCGCGGCGTTCTGCAGATCTGGGATCGAGTGAAAGCCGGCGATACGCTGCAGACCCTGGGCGTGATCGCCATGATCGCGGCCATCGTCGCGGTTATCGGCTTCATCGTATTTGTCGAATCCGCGCGGCGTAAGATCGCCATTAGCTACGCTAAGCGACACGTCGGCCGGCAACTGGTCGGTGGTCAACAGACCACCATGCCGTTGAAGATCAACATCGGCGGCGTTATCCCGGTGATCTTTGCGTCGTCGGTGCTGGCCATGCCGCAAACGGTCTTTTCTGCCTTTCCGCCTGATCCAACTAAACCGGATGCGATCTGGGCGAAAGTCTTCTCGTTCTTTAATGCATTTCACAGCGGCGATCCGTATTACGAGTTGGTCTTCTTGACCCTGATCGTCCTGTTTACCTTCTTCTATGTTTCGATCGTTTTCAACCCGGAGGAAGTAGCAGACAATCTGCGTAAGCATGGCGGCTTTATGCCGGGCATTCGTCCCGGCCGCCAAACGGCCGAGTATTTGAATACGATCTTGACCCGGTTGACGGCGGTTGGTGCGGTCTATCTGGCCTTGGTGGCGTTCGTGCCTCAATTTATGTTAAGCGGATTCGCGGTGGCGCGATTGCCCTTCATCGGTTCGGCGGTGGAAAATTTTGTCACCAGCACGCCGGGCTTAGGCTGGATCCCCAGTGGCATGGGCTACCAATTCTATTTCGGCGGAACGTCCTTGCTGATCTTGGTCGGCGTGGCGATGGATACCGTGGCCCAGATCGAAGCGCAACTCGTGATGCGTAACTATGAAGGTTTCCTGGGCTCGGGATCGCGCTTACGCGGCCGCCGGAGCTGATTTCTTGTATGGGTAAGATCATCATTTTGATCGGTGCGCCGGGCGCGGGTAAGGGAACCCAAGCGCGGTTGTTACACGAACGATTGGGATGGCCGCAGATCTCGACGGGTGACATCTTTCGGGCTCTGGCAAAATCGGATTCACCCCTAGCGAGCGAGGTTCGCGAGATCCAAGCCAAAGGTGAGTTGATCTCGGATGAGTTGGTGGTCCGCGTAGTTGAAGACCGAACCAATCAGCCGGATTGCCGCGACGGATATATCTTGGATGGTTTTCCCCGGACTACGGTTCAGGCGACCAAACTTGAAGATCTTTCGCGAAGTCAGGAAAAGAAGATCCAGGCCGTTTTGGTGGATGTGCCTTTCGACATGCTGAATAAGCGGTTGACGGGACGTCGTAGTTGCCCGAGGTGTGGCGAGATCTACAACATTCATTATAAACCGCCCAAGACCGCTGGTGTTTGCGATTTGCATCCAGATGCTCAGTTGATCCATCGCTCGGACGATACCGAAGAAACGATCAAGTCGCGGCTGGACGCGTACGAAAAGCAGACCGCGCCGTTGCTGGATTACTACCGAGCTTCTGGCCGCCTAGCTCGGGTCGATGGCACGGCGGACGTCGAGACGATATATGCGGCCATCGAAGTCGCCGTGAAGGAAGATCAAGGAGCCAGTGCCGGAGACGGGAACTAGGCCGCTCGAGTTAGTGCAATGATCATTGGCAAGTCGAAAAAGGAATTGGAAAAGATGCGCGCGGCGGGCCAGTTGGTCGGCCACGTGCGCGAGGCTTTACGCGACCTGGTGGTTCCCGGTATCACCACCTTGGAGCTTGATCGCGCGGCCGAGAAGATGATCCGCGACGCCGGCGCGCTGCCCACTTTTAAGGGCTATCACGGCTTTCCCTTTTCCATTTGCGCTTCGGTCAATGAACAGGTGGTGCACGGATTTCCTTCGGATCGCGCTTTGGTCGAAGGTGACATTTTTTCCGTTGATGTCGGCGTTACCCTGGATGGATACGTGGGCGATACGGCGACGACCGTTCCGGTCGGGCAAGTGGATGACGAACTGTTGAAGCTGATCGCCGTTACCCACGAGTGTTTAGAGCGAGGGATCGCTCAATGCTGGCCCGGTAAGCACGTGGGTGATATCGGACACGCCGTTCAAAGTTACGCCGAGACTTTTGGCTACGGTATTGTGCGCGACTATGTCGGGCACGGGATCGGCCGCAAGATGCACGAGGCTCCGCAGATCCCGAACTATGGCAAACCGGGTACGCGCGAGAAGATCAAGGCGGGTTATGTGTTCGCGATCGAACCGATGATCAACTTGGGAACCCAGAATACCAAGGTTCTCAAAGACAAATGGACGGTGGTAACCATCGATGGTAAACCCAGCGCCCATGCCGAACATACGATCGCGATCACCGAAGAAGGTCCCGAGGTGCTAACCCGAGTGGCGGCCAACCAGCCCGCCGCCGCAGGTGCCTAAAAGAGGCGGGAAATCGGCTAGACTTGGAAAACTTGGCACTTAAGTGTTACAATTTCAAGTTTGTCGGTAAAGACAAGAATTTTCTGGTGGTGGTATGGCGAAGGAAGAAGCCATCGAGGTTATGGCGACCGTCCTAGAGACGTTGCCTAACGCCATGTTTCGAGTTGAGCTGGAAGATACCCAGCACCAAGTTTTGGCGCACATTTCGGGGAAGATGCGTAAGCATTTTATTCGGATCTTGCCCGGTGACCGTGTGCTGGTCGAATTGTCGCCCTACGACCTTAATCGCGGGCGGATAACATACCGCTACAAATAGTTTTTTTGAGCGGTGGGATCGCGAGGATTGGGAAGATGAAAGTACGAGCGTCCGTAAAGAAAATGTGTGATAACTGCAAGGTCATCCACCGCAAAGGCGTGGTGCGGGTGATCTGCACCAATCCCAAGCATAAACAACGTCAAGGTTAGTCCGGCCGCCGGCGGCTCAGGTGGCCGCGGCGCATTTATCGGATATACGGTTTTTTTGGAGAACGATCAAAGATGGCACGCGTAGCTGGAGTCGATCTGCCGCCGAATAAGCGAGCACAAATTGGCCTTACATATATTTACGGGATCGGGCGGTCGCGCGCGACGGCGATCCTCAATGATGCCAAAGTTAGCATCGATGCAAAGATCCGCGACCTGAACGAGGAAGAGCTCGGCCGCATCCGCTCGGTTATCGAGGGCGGCAGCGACGTCGAAGGCGATCTGCGCAAACGCGTGCAAATGGATATTAAGCGGCTGATGGACATCGGCTGTTACCGGGGATTGCGTCATCGCCGCGGACTGCCGGTGCGGGGTCAGCGAACCCACACCAACGCCCGTACCCGTAAGGGACCGCGTCGCGCAACCGTAGCCAAGAAGAAGGCACCGGGCAAGAAGTAGGTAAGCAGGGGTTGGGGGTTAGGGATTGGGGGTTGGGAAAGACCGCCTCCGATTGTGGGCTCTTTCATAAGTTTTGGATTTCGATAGAGAGTGGTTTGGGAGTTGTGAGGAACTGTGGGTTCGCGGGACTAGTCCCCA
>JBDSEC010000366.1:0-6404 GCA_039920205.1 Pyrinomonadaceae bacterium | reverse complement strand
TAGTAAAGCGATCAGTTTACCGAAGCCTTCCTTTCCTCCCGTCGCGAGATTCGGACGTGCAACGGGGAAAGTGACGGTGGCAATTATGATTGATGGTAACGGCGACGTGGCAAAGATCGTATCAGTTTCCGGCAATCCGTTGCTTCAAGCCGCCGCAGCAGATGCGGCTCGTCGTGCAAAATTCAGCCCGACAACCAAAGGGGGCGTACCGCTTCAGGTAACGGGCACGATTGTTTACAATTTCAATCGGTGATCGGCCAAGCCGACGGTGCCCGCCCGCGAGTGGTTTTGGGCCGGGCGTATGAAGTGGTAAGTTAATGGAACGAGCAGGCGGCGAGTCAGTGAGACGCACGTAAGTGAAATGTCGCCCGACGTTTCCTGTAAATCGAGTTACAATTAACATTCGGAGGGCTTCACTGACCGCTTTCAAACTAGTTCTGGTTTTGACGGCTGTCTTTTTATTAGCCTGCTTGAAACCCGCAGATTTAAACACTTCACAAACATCGCCAACACCGGCGCTGGTATCCGCAAATTTCAACGAGTTGACTGCGGATGCCGTAGTTCAAGCTTTCAAGAAATCAAATCTACCGATATACGGTGAGGTTGCATACAACACAGATACCGATGCCAATCACTTGCTAGGGAGACCAAATCAATATGTTGGTAAGATCAGCTTTGAGGACAAGCGTGTTAACGGTCCTAAAATGCCGCTGAACAATACTATCGAGGTCTTTGCAGCTAAAGTGGATTTAGAAAATCGAAAATCCTATATCGAAGAAATCGTTAAGAAGGCGTCGCCACTGGGCCAATATTTCTTTGTGCACAAGAATGTGCTTTTGCGGCTCGAGTTCTCATTGACGCCGAACCAAGCCAAGGAATATGAGACGGTTCTGAATTCGCTGTGAGCGCAGGTCACCAGATTAACATGACGATGAAGAAGGAGTATGATTTCTGCAATGGCGTTCGCGGCAAATTTTTTCAGCCGGACGCCGAATTCAACTTGCCGATCTATTTAGAACCGGAAATTGCCGAGTTCGTTCGCAAACTAGCGGCTGAAAGAAATATGGGCCGCAGTCAATTGGTGAACCTGCTTCTGCAAAAGGATAAAGAAATTCGCGAGTTGTGAAGTACCGGGCCAATCGTAAGTAAGGTAATACTTTAATGCGTTATTTAGTTCTGATCCTCTCCGTCATCTCAACAAGTAGTCTCGTTCTCTCTTTCCCAGCTCAACCATCCGCGCCGGCGGATTCCGACAAGCTGATTGTCGAGGCGACGTTGAAGCAGGCTTTGGCCGAGATCAAGGCTGGCGTCGAAAAGAACGATGATGAAAAAGTGATGGCTGGCCTGGTGACGCTAAAACAGTTCCCGGAAATCGCACCCGACGGTCACAAGTTGAAAGCTTCCGCGCTTGAAGCCTTGGCGTTTCAAGTTAAAATGCAGGCGGTCCGCAATAGATCCGCTGCGACGCCGAAGTCGGTCGACCGTGATCCATCGGGGAATGCCGTGACAAGATCGGGCGTGTTAGCAGGGCGGGTAGTGAAGTTGGTCAAACCGAACGCTCCGGCGATAGCTAAGATAGCTAATGCTCATGGAACCGTTGAGATCGGAGTTTTGATCGACGAAAGCGGCAAGGTTGAGCAAATTTTGTCGGCCCGTGGTCATCCGCTTTTGCAGGCCGCGGCAGCAGCGGCGGCGCTAGCAACGGAGTTTGCTCCGGTACGTTTTGAAGGTAAACCAATCAAGGTTAACGGTACGATCAGCTATCACTTTTGATTTTGTTCGGAGTTTCGCGTTTAGTTGATGACGCAAACTTGATTTCACGGAACGTAGTTTGAGACCTTTGGCTAAATTCACGCACTGCCAAGCGGTGATGCTTCGAATCTCGGTAAGTTGATTCTGGGCGAGGGTTATCACGCCTAAAGGCGTTACTCTGAACTGTGGCGCGTTATTTTTAAGTTGAGTACGGTCAACGCAGATCACGCCTGAAAGGCGTTACTCTGGACTGAGGCACTTTATTTTTAGGTTGAGTACGGTCAACGCTAATCACGCCTGAAAGGCGTTACTCTGAACTGTGGCGCGTTTCGGTAAGGTGAATGTGGGCGACGGTTCTCACGGCGGAAAGGCTCAAATACCCGCCTGAAGGCGGTACTACCAACGCAGGTTGGGTCACCCTTTCACCCCTTCACCCCTTCATCCGCTGGTCCGCGCAGTATGTCCTTCACGATGTCGGCCGGTGCGGGTACCAAGCGGCCGCGCATATCGACAAAGATTCCCAACGAGTATTCGCGCGCGAGCAGCACACCGGTGGTGGCGTTAAATATCTCGTGGGTCCACGAGCCGCGCACCTTTCCCATTTCGCAGATCCAACTGACGATCTCGATCTCTTCATTGTCACGAGCCTCATTAAAATACTCGATCGAATGGCCGCCCTGGAACGCGCGGATGCCCTGTGCTTCCCAGGCCTCGACCGGATGACCTCCGGCGCGGATGGCGTCAAAGTAGGCCTGCTCGATCCAATGCAAATAGACCCCGTTGTTTACGTGTTGCGAGGGGTCGAGTTCGCGCATCTGCACCCGGCGGCGGGTGTGGTATCGATGCGCATCCACCGTGGGCGTCGCCTTTTCGATGCGAATACCAATGGGTTCTTGTTTGCCGTCCGGTGCAAACGAATCGGTGAAGGCCTCGTCGATCCGCGTGGGACGGCCGGTTGTGGCATCCACATAGACCCAGTTCACCCGCGCCCGTGCGACCATGGCTCCATCGCTGACGCGGGTGATCAAGTATTCACGCGTCGAGGTTGCGCGTCGCACCTCCGAAACCCAGGTTGTCACGTCCAATTCGTCCAGGTACGAAGCCGGCGTGTGATAGCGGATCGAAAGTTCGCGGATCACCCAACGCGTCCCGCGCGTCTGATACCAGTCGAGGTCGAAACCGGCATCCGCCGACGCCTCGATCGCGGCTTCCTGCAAATAGTTGGCGTAAACCGCGTTGTTGACGTGGTTGAACGAATCCAATTCGTAGTGTCGGACACGAAAACGCCGGGTGTATTGGTGCATGAGAAATCAAAAGGAAAATGGATCGCGGATAATGGATAATTGAAAGCTGATAGTCGATAATTTCGAAGTTAGCGAATATTGTTTACCCACGCAGGTGCGCCGACGTTGGCCACCTGTTTTTCATTATCCTTTGTCCATTTTCCATTATCCATTTTCCACTAGCTTCCCGGCATGAACCGATAGCCGATCCCGCGCACTGTCAGCAGATGTTTCGGCGCGGCCGGTTCGTCCTCGATATACCGCCGCAACCGGACAATGAAGTTATCGATCGCGCGCGTGTCGGTGTCTTCGTGCAATCCCCACACGTCTTCCAACAACGCTTTGCGAGAAATGATCTCGCCCGCATGTTGGATCAGATAACGGAGTAGGTTCGCCTCCATCAACGTTAGGTGGATCGTCCCGGCGGGCGCGGATAATTCTAACGTGCGAAAATTGATCGTGCGACCATTGATCTCGAAAGTCGCCGGCAGTTCGTCTTCAGCTGCCTTACCGGCCGCAACCGTCTGCCGTTGCCACTCACCGCGCCGCAGCAATCCGTTTATCCGCGCCAGCAGGATCGCTAATTCGAACGGCTTGGGCAGATAGTCGTCCGCACCCGCTCCAAAGCCCTTCAGGACATCTTGCGGCCGCCCGCGCGCGGTCAGCATTAGGATCGGAATGAACTGTTCCGCGCGGCGTAATTCCACCGCCACATCAAAGCCATCCAGTCCAGGCAACATCACATCCAAAACGACGATGTCAAAATGACGTTTCTTTTCCAGCAACAGTTCAAGCGCCGCTTCACCGTCGCCTACTACTTCAACGTCATACCCTTCGGCCAGCAGATTGAACTTCAACCCATCGGCCAGATGTTCTTCGTCTTCAACCACCAAGATCGCCGCCATTAACCTTTTAACCTCGGTAACTGCATGATGAAAGTGCTTCCCTTACCCAAACCCGCGCTCTCCGCATAGACCTTGCCCCCATGACGCTGGACGATCGACTGCACGATGTGCAGCCCGAGGCCCGTGCCCTTTACTCGCCGCGTGGCGCGCCCGGGTACCCGATAGAACCGTTTGAATACGCGCCGCAATTGCGAGCGTGGAATGCCCACGCCGCTGTCGGTGACACGGATCGCGAGATTTTTTTCGCTCATGCCGATCACCTCGACGATCACGTCGCCGTCGGGCCGCGAATACTTGATCGCGTTGTCCAAAAGATTGAAGATCGCCACCCCCATTTCTTCGATATCGCCCTTAACTAGTGACGAACCGCCACCCAGAGCTTCGTTAAACTGGATCGCTCCTTCTTCCAGTTTATAGCGAGTCCGCGCCGCCTCGATCGACTCGCGCACGACCAGGCTTACATCGATCTTACGAAAATCCAGCGGCCGCCCCTGTAATCCGCCTCGACCGGCGTTCAGCACCTGCTCGACGGTTTTAAGCAACCGGTCGCTGTCCATCAACATGACGTCGTAGAATTCGCGGCGCTGTGCTTCGTCCACTTCGCGGGTCTTCAGCGTCTCCAGGTATAACCGGATCGAAGCGATCGGGGTTTTCAATTCATGGGTCACGGCATTGATAAACGCGTCGTGCTGCTCGTTACGCTTGATCTCGCGGATCAGAAAGATCGTGTTCAATACCAGGCCGGTAATGATGGCGACAAAGAAAACGATTCCCAGTACCAAAAGGACCACTTCGCGCACGTTCAGAAGGATCCAGCCAACATTCAACGCCACTGCTGCCGCCACTAACAATGCGCCCAGGACGATAAAAAAGGCTATGGTTTTACGGCGGCTTCGGGTAGGCATCGATTCAATTATGGGAAGCGGAGCGGGAAAACGCAAAAGCTCGGCAAGTGGGCCAATAAGAATGGGGACCGATCTCGGTCCCCAGGCTTCATTTCAATTGTACGGCAACTGCTACGCGGCTTTCTGCAAGGCCAGATTCTCGGATTTCGCGAGCTCTTCCTGCAGGTCGACAGACTTTACCTTTTTGGCTAAACCGAGCGCCATCAGTCCACGCAGGGCCAGCCAATTCATATCGACCTCCCACCACGCCAAGCCGTGCCGGGCCGAGGTCGGGAACGCGTGATGGTTATTGTGCCAGCCTTCACCGAAGGCCAAGATCCCGACCACCCAGTTATTGGTCGAATCATCCCGCGTGTCAAAGTGACGATAGCCCCAAATGTGCGTTACTGAATTAACCAACCAAGTCGAGTGCAGTCCGATCACCAAGCGGAGGAAGATCCCCCAGACGAGCCATGACCACCCGCCGACCGCCAAAAGAACTATGCCGAGAATGATATTCGGAACGTAGAAATATTTCGACAAAAGAACGTAGAACCGGTCCTTTAAAAGATCCGGAACGTAACGCTTGAGCGTTTCCGGGTCGTGACGCTGAGCGGTGCCACGAATGATCCAACCCAAATGCGACCACCAAACGCCTTCGCGCGGCGAGTGGGGATCACCCGGCAGATCAGTAAATGCATGATGGAGGCGGTGCGTTGCGACCCATTGGATCGGTCCGCTCTCAAGCGCCAGCGAACCCAAAAGGACCAAGGCATATTCGAACCACTTTGGCGTTTGAAAACCGCGGTGCGTCAACATCCGGTGATAACCCAGGCCAATGCCAGGACCACCGACCAAGCAAAGGATCACGAAGCTGACGATCAGGCCGGACCAGCTAAACGTAAAAATAGCGGCGATAGCAGTAACGTGGATCACGACCAGCGAGATCAACGTATCCCAGTTAACGAATAATGGCTTTTTGATAGCCGCGATCGGTTTTGACATAACACCCTCGGAATTAGTAATTACGGATCGCAATACACGTTCCGCTGTGACTATCCTAGCAAGTAACGGCAAACACGAATGTAATAGTAATGTCACGGGTTTAGGGGGTTGGCGGTGATGAGTTCGGCGTAAATGGTTGCCTAGTTTATTAATGATCTGATTCATCCCAAACGGGCGAACATCCTTACCATTTGGTTCAACTTTACCTGATTTGGAACGAGACCAATGGGGTGTCGCGGTCGCTTATGATCTAGCAAAAACCGTGCTTTTCGGCCAAAAACGTCAATTTCGGACCTGCGGCACGAGCCTTGCCATATACCTTTCCGCCAGCCCAGCGTGGGCTCGGCCACCGAGGGTTGGAGAATAACCCGCTACGGAATATTTACGGGATTGACCCAGAAGAGAGGACCTAGCAATGAAAAAGTTAATGGCGGTTTTGATGACTCTGGCTCTGATGTCGGCGTTTGCCCTTCCGGCTTTCGCACAGGGTGGCAGCAACGCGCGATATTCCAGCCGGTCACATGCACAACGCACGACCAATAATCGGCGGTACAACGACCAACGGCGCGACAATC
>JBDSEC010000365.1:0-3442 GCA_039920205.1 Pyrinomonadaceae bacterium | reverse complement strand
TTGCGTGCTTTGGCTAGCTTCGCGCCTTTGCGTGAATCCGGCCCATAGACAGAGATCAGTTCACGCAAAGCTTCTCGGCCCGTCGCGGCGACGAGCAGATACCGTCGAGGAAACGTACATGATGAGCAATGAGGTCGGAACCGGGAGCGGTAGCGACTGGGTTCTTTTCCGCTCAGAAGTTACCTCAACAAAGCAAACCCAGTCGCTACCGCTCCCGGTTCTGACTCCGTTGCCGATCCAAAAGTTCTAACTCAACCCATCAAGTATCTGATCGACCTTCTCGGTGGTCAGATCTTCGTGATAATCAAACCCGACCTGCATCATGGGGGCGGTTCCACACGAACCCAGGCATTCCACCAAGGAAATGCTAAATTTTCCGTCTGGCGTCGTTTCGCCCGGCTTGATGCCTAATTTTTGACAAACATGGTCGGTGATTTTCGGTTCACCCATGATCTTGCAAGATAGAGTCTTGCAGATCTGAATATGGTGGCGCCCGACCGGCTTCAGATTGATCATCGAATAGAAGGAAGCCGTCTCCCAAATATCGGTGATAGTCAGATCTAACCGCTTCGCCAAGTAGGTAATTCCCTGAGCGTCCAAATATCCGCGCTCGCGCTGCATGACAAACATCAAGGGGATCAGCGCCGACCGGATACGTTCGGCTGGATATTTGGCAATGTGCCAATCAACCTCTGCCTCGACCTCGGCCGAGAATACCGGCAGATCCGCAATGACAAATTCCGGTGATATCCCTGGTGGTTGATTCATCTTCGCAAACTAATTGGCAAATCAAAACGCACGCAAATCGGCGCATTTTGACGCACTCTTCATTCTGGCTAAAAACTAAAAGCTAACCGCTACCGATCGATCTCGCCCAAGACGATATCCAGCGAACCGATGATCGCGACCACGTCGGCGACCATTTCGCCCTCCGCCATTTGCGGCAACGCGGACAGGTTCACAAAACTTGGGCCCCGGAAATGCACCCGATCGGGACGTGGTCCGCCATTCGATCTCATGTACACGCCAAGTTCGCCCTTGGACGCTTCGATCGCGTGATAGACCTCGCCGGCGGGGATATCGAATCCCTCGGCAACGATCAAAAAGTGGTGGATCAAGGCATCCATGCTCTCGCGCATATCGGCGCGATCGGGCAACACAACCTTGGGCGCATCAGCTTTGATCGGACCTGGTTTAAGTTTCTCTAAAGCCTGTCGAACGATCTTGTGCGATTCCAATAACTCGCGCATTCGCACCATATAGCGCGCCCAAACGTCGCCGCCGGTCTCGGTGGGAATGTCAAAATCGTAATTCTCGTATCCGCAATAGGGATTCGCCCGCCGCAGGTCGAGATCGATACCGCTGCCGCGCAAACTCGGTCCCGTCAAACCCCAATCAATGGCGTCCTCTGCGGAAATGAAGCCAACTTCTTTAGTTCGGATCTGAAAGATACGGTTGCCCGAAAGCAGGGTATGAAACTCGCCAACGGCCTTTTCAAATCCATCCAAGAACTGCTTTACCCGGCGTTCAAACCCGGCCGGAAGCTCCATCATCAATCCACCAATGCGGAAATACGACGGCGTCATGCGGCCACCGGAAGCGGCTTCGATCAAATTCAATATTTTTTCACGCTGGCGGAAGCAATAGAAGAAGACCGACATCGCGCCGATATCGATCGCATGCGTTCCCAGCCAAACCATATGCGAGGCGATGCGCTGCAATTCGCACATCATTACGCGAATGACTTGCGCCCGGTCCGGGATCTCGATCTGCAACAACTTTTCGGCGGCCATTACATAGACCAGGTTGTTGCCCAGTGGATTGAGGTAATCCATCCGGTCGGTGATCACGATCCCTTGTTGGTACTTTTTGTACTCGAACAACTTTTCCATACCGGTATGGAGGTAACCGATATCCGGGGTGGTTTTGACTACCGTTTCGCCGTCAAGCACTAACTCCAAACGCAAAACGCCATGCGTCGAAGGGTGCTGCGGACCCATCGAGATCGTCATTTGCGAGTCGAGTGGTTGCTCGACCACTTCAAATTGCGACGGAAGGTTAGGTAACTGTGTACTCATCAATAAAAACGAAGCTTAGGTCAAACTGTACGGTTCATATCCTCGCAGAGGATAATCCTTGCGCAATGGATGTCCCGTTTCGTCGTCCGGCATCAAGATCCGCCGCAGATCCGGATGCCCGTCAAATATGATTCCCATTAGGTCGTAAGTCTCGCGTTCATGCCAGTTAGCCGTGCGCCAGACGCCCGTGACCGTCTCGACCTGGGGGTCGGAATCGCTCAACAACACCTTCAAACGTACCCTATGTTTGTGGATCGTCGAGAACAGGTGATAATTCACCTCGAACCGGGGCTCTACTTCGATCCCGCGATCGACGCCACAAAGGTCCGCCAACATATTGCATTCAAAGCCCGATGCGGTCTTTAACCAAGTGCAGATCTCAACGATCGACTCGCGGGGAACGGTGATCGTCGTTTCACCCAAGGCCTGCTTGGTGTCAGCGACCCATTCGGCTCGCTGAGTCTGCAGCGCGGTGATGAACGGCGACGTCAGGACGCCAGTCTCACCCGAGGTTGTATCAACAGTATCCGACATAAAAACTAGTTCGATTGCCGCCGTTCGTGCCGCGATTTGATCGTATAAGGCCGTGAAACATTGGTTTGATCGCCGGCCAGCGTTTCCCCGCTCGTAACCGGCAGCGTGCCCGGAGTGATCGCCTGACGCGCTTCATCCCATAAAACGTCCTTGTGATCGAGGACCGAATCCTTCATCACCTTGTCTTGCAACATCATGATGGCGTGGATCAACATTTCCGGCCGCGGGGGGCATCCGGGGATGTAAACATCGACCGGCACCACCTTATCTACTCCTTGCACGATCGCGTAATTGTCGAAAACACCACCCGACGTGGCACAGGCGCCCATCGAGATAACCCATTTAGGCTCAGGCATTTGGTCGTAAATGCGGCGAAGGATCGGCGCCATTTTACGCGAAACCCGGCCAGAAACGATCATTACATCGGCCTGTCGTGGGCTGGCCCGGAAAACCTCGGCTCCAAATCGCGCCAGGTCGTTGCGGGCGCTGACCGTATTCATCATTTCGATCGCACAGCAGGCTAATCCGAATGTGGCCGGCCACATGGACGATTTGCGCGCCCAGTTGATCAATGAATCCAGCCGCGTGGTCAAAACCTCGGGCAGCATTTCGGCGATCTTTGTTTCCAATCCCATAAAACACCGTTCGTAGCCCCGCCGTCAGGCGGAATGACTAGCTAAAATCGAGTAACACGTCAACCTGCTCCCACCGAAACGATTCCGGCTGAAGCCGGGGCTACCAACGCTAGGCCGCTTTCCGATGCTTGCGCAGTTCCAGGTCGTGCAGGGCACGGGCTTCGGCTTCGGCATCACGCCGGGCTCGCTCGCCCC
>JBDSEC010000364.1:0-4690 GCA_039920205.1 Pyrinomonadaceae bacterium | reverse complement strand
CTGCTACCGAAGGCGGCGGCACAGTCGGATAAATACCGGAAGATCGCGCCGGTCCGCAAATATTTGCTGGAAAGGAATGCCGATCACCACTATTGCAACTCAAATTTCGTTTCCAGATCAAGGGATACGTCCGCATTTAGATCGGTACATTTAGCCGTCACCCGGTATTCTCCCACCTGGTCGGTCGGTCCGGTCTGGAAACTTAGGATGGCTCGACCCAACTGAAAGTTCTTGGAATCTGGGGCCGCCTCCTTCCACAACGGTTGTCCTTTCTGCTCCTCATACAAACTGCCGTCGGGTTTATAGAGGGCGTAGTCGACCTCCGCGTTACAGATACCAGCCGGGTTCCGTTTACAGCCGGCGAAAATAACCACGGCGCCGAGGTGTGCGCCGCGTTTTACCACAGTTGCCGGGTTGAACTTCGGTGTTTCAGGTCGTTGCCAATCCTGCACAAATTTTGCCGGGTCTTCGACCACGATCAAATCGCTGCCAAATCCGCCCAATGCCTTGCGACTACGGCCATCCGGTATGTACCGATCGCCAGGTGGTCGACGACAAGAACCAAAAGCTACCGCTACCACAACCGCAAGCAGTATCGTCGTCAGGTATTTCGACAGATCCCTATCGAGGCGTACAGGTCGTAACGATATGCTTAGACGATGCTCCGGGGTTCGTGGATTGTTCATAAAGGCTCGACCGAGTTCGCCACCGATTGCAATTGAGGCCGGAACGACTTGATAAAATTCTATATTGAACCGTCGTAGGCGAAAGGGCCACCTATGATCATGGTGTTCGCCGTTGAAGTGGCAAATTGAGGTCGCTGTCCATTTTCGGTCCCCCGAACGAATTCCTCACTTCCCATACGTAAAAACATAGTCGTGATTCTTTTGCGAGGTGTGACATGTAAAGCACCCACCGACAGTTTCGCGCCGGATTATTTCCTTACCATTCCCGCTAAGTACGAGAAACTCCCAATCGGACGTCGGTTCACTAAAACCTTTGGAACGTTTGATCATTACTACCAATGAAACCGCGGTCGACTGCGTTTCGCTGATACGCCTTTCACGAACGATCGCCGCTCCAACTGGAAACTCCGACGGCGCGTCCGGCTTCATCTCACTAATGATCGCCGCCGCTTTTGAATTCGCAAAAACAAAACCTAACGAAAGGTCGTGGTTTCCCGTGTCGGCGGGGGCACTGGTCTTTTCCGGAATCAACTTGAAGGGGATGCCGTCACCGACGGCTGTTACCGAAGTTCAACCACCCAAGTCGGCGCTATTTAATAGCGTCGACATGTCTATTGAAGTCAAAACGATGATCGCTCTCTGGTTGACGCGCGCCCATTGTTTATAACCGGTGATCTCATCGAACGCGAGGGAGCCGGGTGGCTTCGCGGCAGCAGGATCCTGCGCGGATACAAGTGATCCAGCCGGCGACGTAGTCAAAAGAAATCCTGCAATCATCGTCAAGGCAATCAAAACAATTTTGAGTCTCAGCATGAATTGGCTCCGAATTGCTGTACGTCTGATTGAGATCAGATTAAGTTCACCACGATCAGGTTGCCCCAACCAAACCACCCGTCGGCTGAAACGTCACCCTATCTTAGCCTCAACCCAAGAGCGAGGCACAAACGCAGACGGTACTGATCTCGGGCCGAAAAGAGGCGCACTAGGCGATCGCGGCAACTTCCGCCGCCACTTCCGCCTGCGCGGTGCCTTCGGTCTGCTGGCGCGCGTGATAGGACGAACGAGTCAGCGGGCTGGATTCGACGTGGTGAAAGCCCATCGTCATACCGATACGGCGCCATTCGTTGAATTCGTCCGGCGTGACGAATCGTTCGACCGGTAACCGCTTGGCGTACGGCTGCAGGTACTGTCCGATGGTCATGATGTCGCAGGAAACCGAACGGAGGTCCTTCATTAACTCGACCACTTCGTCGAACGTTTCGCCCAACCCGACCATGATGCCGCTCTTGGTGAACATGCCGCGTTTTTCCCGATCGCGCCGCGCCGCCGCACGTTCCAACAACGTCAACGTCTGCTGATAAACCGCATCGGGCCGCACTCGCCGATATAGACGTGCGATGGTTTCGGTGTTGTGATTCAGTACGTCGGGTTGCGCATCCAAAACCGCATTCAGGGCGGCTTCGTCGCCATTAAAATCCGGGATCAAAACCTCGACCTTGCACTCGGGAGTTAACGCGCGAACTTCGCGAATGGTCGCCGCCCAATGGGCCGCGCCGCCATCCGGCAGGTCGTCGCGATTGACCGAAGTGATGACCGCGTGCGCCAGGTCAAGATGCTTCACGGCCTCGGCCACATGGCGCGGCTCGTCCGCGTCCAGTTGTCCCGGCTGTCCCTTACCGACCGCGCAAAACCCACAATGGCGCGTGCAGATGTCGCCCGCCAACATGAACGTAGCCGTACGGTCCGACCAGCATTCAAAGATGTTCGGGCAACGGGCTTCCTGACAAACGGTGTGCAGGTTCAACCCCTCGATCAAATTCAGAACGTGGTTTTGATTGCTGGGGTCACCCAGGCGGATCTTCAGCCACTCGGGCTTGGGCTGGCGCGGTTTGTTGGATAATACGGTTAATTCGCGGCTCACTTTGGCGGTATTCCTCTCGATAATTGCGAGGGAATATCATAGCATTCGCGGGCGGCAATTGTCGCCAAGAGCTATCGCCGTATGGTGTCGGTGGGTGCAATCGAGACGGTAGACGGTAGACAGTAGACAGTAGTTAAGATCCGCGTGGTTTGCTTCCCGGTGCTTACCCGATCAAACAGGGTTGATCTAACTAAAATCGATTGATTTCAGCTACTGTCTACCGTCTACTGTCTACCGTCTACTGTCTACCGTCTACATTTTCCGAACGAGGTTGGTCCGCTAAAAATGTTGTCTTTGGTGCGGGGATAGGATTCCCCGCAAAAATCGCTGACCACCCGCGTTCTATCCGTGGTACATCTGGTCAACACTTTTTGTCTTTCTCCCAGTTTTAGTTCGTTTTACGGAGTCACAACCATGAAGAAACTTTTCGCTTTAACCGCGTTCGCGGTCCTGCTGGGCATCGCCGGAATTGCACGCGCGGACATCCCGCCGCCGCCCAACATGAATAATCAGAAGTTGAATACGGGTGCGCCGTTGGGAACGACGCAGGGGTCGACGCCGTTCGCGATCGAACAGCGCTCTGACATCGATGCCGCTCGGCTGCAGATACCGCGCTCGGTACTGGCGAATATGCAGGCGGCCGGTGGCACGACGAACCCGACCGGCGGCATGTCCGGCGAAGCCATGCGGACCCTTTTCGCGGGAGTGTTTCTCTCGTGTGCGTTGGCGTTCGGCGGGGTCTGGGTGTTGCGTTCGCGCAAGGACCCGGCCGCGCGGGTCGCCGCCATGATGATGATCGCTTTTGCCGTGGCGGGCACCGCGACCACCATCGCCTGGGCCAACGCCGCGCCGCCGCGACCCGTGCTCTATCCCGTCGGCTCGCTGCCCAAGGCGCTAAAGAACGATCCCCGCCTATATGGAACGGTGCTGTATGAAGTGGTCGAGGGCGGCAGCGAGATCCGCTTGCTGATCCCCAGCAAAGACGTCAAGCGAGTTCGCTAGCCATGGAACGTGCCGAGCACATCGGGTCGGGCAATTGGACCAGCGCGCCGGCGACGCCGGTCGCGTCCACACGGAGGTTCGCGGCCGTGCTGATCGGCTTGGCGCTGGTCAGTTTGGTCCTGGCCGGGTGGTTGCCGCTGCCATTTTCGGTGGTAACGGTCTTTCTCTTTGCCGGTCCGCATAACTGGTTCGAACTGCGCTATTTCATTTCACGCTTGCCCGCCCGGTTGGGCCGGTCGCGGAATTTCTTTATCGTGGCGTTTTCGGGAATCGGCGTGCTGACTTTGGGTTACGCGGCGATTCCCTTCTTTGGTTACCGCTGGTGGTGGAGCGGCGGGACCTGGCTTACCGCGGCGGCGACGTGGAACACGGCGGCCTTGTTGTGGGTCGCCGCATTGGTCGTGATCCGCGGGCGGCAGACGCCGAGGCGCGACTGGAATTGGGCCATACCGGCAGCTTGTTTTTTGATCGCGGCGAACTGGATGGCGCCGGCCTGGTTCGGGCTGGCGTTGGTATATTTGCATCCATTGGTGGCGCTCTGGTTTTTGGACCGGCACCTGGGACGGGTGCGGCCCGAGTGGCAGCGGACCTATCGCCGGTGTCTGGCCGTGTTGCCGGTATTGATTGGCGTGTTGTGGTGGAACCTGGCGGGAACCGCTTCATTAGCCAGCGACGGCGAAGTCGCCGGGCGTATCACGACGCACGCCGGGTCAGGTTTGCTGCCGCAGGTGTCGAGCCACCTGCTGGTTTCGACGCATGTGTTTCTAGAGACGCTGCATTACGGCGTCTGGTTGTTGGCGATCCCGTTGATCCGCTCGTCGGGTAGTCCGACCGCCGAAACTCCGTGGAATCTGATCAGCATCCCGTTAATGCGCCACCCGCGCGGCTGGCCCGTGGCGATCACCTTGGTGATCGCCGTTGGCGCGGTCGTGATGCTGATCCTTTGGGCGGGGTTTTCGCTGGATTACGCCAGAACCCGCGATATTTATTTCACGGTCGCCCTGGCGCATGTGTTGGCCGAGGTACCGTTTCTACTCCGGACCGTTTAGAGGCGGTCTTCGACCGCCGGACGCTGACGTAA
>JBDSEC010000363.1:0-9076 GCA_039920205.1 Pyrinomonadaceae bacterium | reverse complement strand
CCTAGCCTTCACCTCCATCAGGTTGGCGACGGGACTTTCACCCGCCCAGTTGTTGAACATGCTCGGCACACCTATTTTCTTACGGCGCCTTCAGCGCAAAGAAGGCAGTTCCAGTGGCGAATGTAAGTCGCACTTTTAATTGCACCCCGCGCGGAGCGGTCTGGCTGCTTACTGCTTACCGCTTACTATCTTAAGCACTCTTGCGTGTATCTCGCCCGCAGTTCCCATCGCATCGATCACGCGAAAGCGTTCGGGTTCGGCCCGAGCGATGGCCAAGTATCCGTCACGCACGGCTTGATGAAAGGCGTGGCTTTCGACATCGATCCGATCAGAATGTCCGCCGTCGGCGGCGCGCGCCGAGATGCGGTGCAGTCCCTCCTCGACCGGCAGATCAAAGAAAAGTGTCAGGTCGGGTTTCAATCCGCCCGTAGCCAGGGCGATAACTTGGTCGATGGTTTCTCGGGGAAAACCGCGACCGGCTCCCTGATAGGCCACGGTCGCGTCGGCATAACGATCAGATAAAACGGTTTTCGCTTTAGCGAGAGCCGGTTGGATCACCGTTCGCACATGCTGCGCGCGGTCGGCCGCGAAGATCAGGAGTTCGGCCAGTGGATCGACCTGCTCGTTAATGTCCAACAAGGATTCGCGCAGGCGTATGCCCAGGGGCGTTCCGCCCGGTTCGCGAGTCGACAAAACGACTTGGCCGCGCCGGCGGAGTTCCGCCGCTAACATTTCCAGTTGTGTCGATTTCCCTGAACCGTCGACGCCTTCAAAAGTTACGAACAATCCGCCCATGCCTTGAATCTTAACATCCCGCGTTGATCAACTTGTAAAGATCAAGTTCCCGAACGGTCGTCGCTGGACTCAGCCGGTGGATGGCTCGGTCGTAGATCACCAGAAGATCGCAACTCGCCGGTGGCGCGGCGCGCGTGCGAAATAGTCGAGATAGCATGTTTGAAGATCAGGAGTTCGTTGGCGCCGGCTTCCAGCAGGACCGAGAATTTATCAAAGCTCTTAATGCGCCCCGATAATTTCGCCCCGTGAAGCAGGAAAATGGTGACAACAGTTTTCTCGCGCCTTACGGTGTTGAGAAACGCGTCTTGAATATTTTGCGGGGTCGGCTTTGCTTCCACAGCGCTCTCCACTTCAGATGTGCAGGTTTCGGTCGATTTGGGCAGTGATTACAACATGGTTAGTGATTTCAGACAAGGGGAAAAGGGGAAGTAGACGGTAGACGGTAGTCAGTAGACAGTAGCGGTAGACAGCGACGACAGTGAACACACAAATTGCCCACTACTTACCTCCAGCCTCTATTTTCTCGAGCGCAAGCGCCTGTATTTTCGGGTCATCCCCAAAGCCGGCGAGCCATTCCATGCCGGGTTCACGGCGGAGCCAGGTCATTTGCCGTTTGGCGTAATGGCGCACGTCCCGTTGAGTCTGTTCGACGGCGCTGGCCAGGGTACGTTCGCCGCGCAGGAATTCGACGGCGCGCCGATATCCGTGCGCGCCCAACGCGGTGGAATCGGCCGGCACGCCACGATCTAAAAGGCCGCGCACCTCTTCCACCAGCCCAGCCTGGAAGTGTTGCTCGGCGCGGACGTTGATCCGTTCATACAACTCGGCGCGGGGTGGATCGAATGCGAATAGGCGAAGGCGAGCGACGCTCGGGTGCGGTTCCATTCGTTCTGGCTGCAATGCTGACAGCGATCGGCCGGTTTGCCAGCGCACCTCCAGCGCGCGCTGCACGCGCGGCCAATCGCGCGGCGCCAAACGCGCGGCGGCATCGGCGTCGAAGCGCGTCAGAATGCGATGTAGATGTTCGGGGCCGCGGAGTTCACGAATGGCTTGCAGGCGGGAACGAAATTCTTGATCGGTCGGGGGACTAGCAAAAAATGGTAGGCGCCAGGCGCGGAGGTAAAAACCGCTGCCGCCGACGATGATCGCAACCCGGCCGCGGGCTTCGATCGCGTCGATCTTCTGCGCGGCGTCGGCGGCCCATTCCGCCGCGGTGTAAGCCTGGTCCGGCGGCAAGAAATCCAACAAATGATGGGGAATGCCACGCTGCTCAGCGAGCGGGATCTTGGCGGTAGCGATCTCGATCTCGCGATACACCTGCACCGAATCGCAGTTGATGATCTCGCCGCCTAGGTGTTCGGCCAGGGCCAAACCTAACTCGCTTTTGCCCGAGGCCGTAGGTCCCATCACGGCGATGACCGGTCGCGTCTCCATCTAGAGGCGAGCGTACAACAACAGCCGCGCCAGCGCTACCACCAGCAAAATGGCCAGCAAGATAAGACTGCCGATGATCTGATTGCGGGAGAATTTGATCAAGATCGACACCCTTAAACGTTAGGGAGCAACGAAATTATAAGTGATCGTACCTGTGACTTTTACTGCCACGCCCTCCGATATTCTGGGGGCGAATTTGGCGTTGCGCGCGGCACTTACGGCGGCTTGCCTCAATAACACGTGGCCGCTAATGGCGGCTGCCGAGATCACATTTCCGCTTTCGTCAACCGTAACCTGGACGATAACCGTTCCCGCTGCTCTGGAAGATTGCGCTGATGGTGGGTAACTCGGCTTGGGGAGTATCAAAGCCTTGCTGTCTAGCGCTCCGTCAGAAATAATCGCCGTTCGCGGCTTGTTGTTGGTGGTGTCGGCCGGCTTTGCCAGCGGATCGGTAGCCGTTGGCTTATTCGCAGTTTCAAGTTGCCGAATCCGATTGTGGGCCAAGGGGGCGAATCTACCCTGGTCGCCATATTTGTTTAAGTAGGCCCGAAAGTCGGCCGCGTCGGTGCTGTTCTTGATCGAGTCCCAAAAGCTAAGCTCGATCGACGCGGGATCGGCCGCCGGTTCCACTGGTTTTGCTATCGCCGTGGCCGGCCCGGTGACCGCTAAGATCAACTCGTCCGCGAGATAGCCCTCGATGGTAGCGAAGGGGCGTTGTTGCTTGCCGCCGCCCAGGTCGATCGCGATCCGTTTCGGCACCACCTCTTGCACGTATTTGACCAAGGCGGCGAGCGTGACTTCACCCTGTTGATTGGCCGCGCTGCCTTGCAATCCCTCGACCACCGCCCAGGTGAAATATCCTTGCCGCTTTTCCGTGTACTCGTAGGCGCGTTGGCCCACCGCGGTAGCGTAAATGGTCGCGAAGGCCTGTACCTCGCGGTTGCGCAGATCGAAACTAAACCCGCGCGTGTAAGCTGCTGAAAGCGGGTTGGGTGCATCGGCGCGACCGCCGGGATCGTTACGACAGGCGTCTAGCAGAATCAGGACCTGGCCCACACCGGTCGCCTTGATGCGGTCATGCACCCGCGTAACGCTAACGGCCAACTCCTCTAACAGTGAAATATCTTCACTCAGCCGCGCATCGGTTGGGACCAAAAAGGCCTGGCCGCCGCGCTCGGTTCCATGACCGGCAAACGAGAACAGGAGTAGACCATCCTTCGGCACCAAGCCCGCCAGGTTCGACAGCGTAGCCAGAATATTACTGCGCGTCGGCTGACGCTCGTCGGGCAGATCGGTGGCCAAGACAATTACCTGGTCCGATGGGAATCCGGCGTAACGCACCAGCGCATCGGCCAATTTATGAGCGTCGTTTACCGAGCCCGTTAGCGGAGTGATCTGCCCGTCGCGATATTTGTCGACGCCGATGACCAATGCCCAGCGTTTTCCAGCCGACGGCAATGCCTTGACGGTATCGCTCTGCACCAACATGCGGTCTTGTTGGCGCGCGGGCACCGGAGTTTGGGGTTGAGGCGTTGGTTGCGGCTGGGTTTGCGCCGGTGTTTCCCGGGGGGGCGTCTGTGCTGCTAGTTTGGCTGCAGATCCAAACAGCATCATAAAACAGGACAAGGCAACAACTTGCAAACGGCAATTGGACCCGACAGGGCAAGTTTTCATAAGACACCGATCTTAGGTCGCACGAGAGAGAAATTGACCCGGTAGCGTAGAAGTAAAAGTTTTGAACAGACGCAACATATGCTTGGCCACACCGGCGTGTCAATAGGTCCGGGCCCTGAGCACCGGACGTTGAGATCTTGTTAACCCTCAGGCCTGTTGGTTAGAACGGGCCGGATAAATGTACGGCGAACTTCAGTTTGTCGGCGATAAGGAGTCACAACTGGCGCGGTGAACGGCCTTCGACGCGCCTCGCACCTATCATTAAAACGCCACCCGGCCCAGATTCAACCGCTCCATTGGGAGCGAAATATCTATAGTATTGATTGCCCGTAGTGATTTCCTAAAGCTCCTTCAGGAGCGGAACATTTCGCTCCTATAGGAGCCTTGGTCATTTTTCCGTTTCGACTTGCTATAAATATCCCGCTCCTTATGGAGCTTCGGAAAGCGAGGGTTCAAACAAGCCCGAATTCGCCGCAGGTTGAACGTGCCGAGCCGTCGAACGGCTAAAGCATGTCGTACATTTTACGCTGCTATTGTTAACCAAAACGCGTGTCAGATGAGATGGTGCAGTCAAATGTACGGCGAACTTCAGTTTGCCGACGACGGGGGGCTGCAATCGCGCGCAACATCCACTCGCGGTCGCTCACTCGCCAAAGTTGAACGCACCGTCGCGTCGACCGGCTAAAGCAGGTGGCACATTTTACGGACACTTAGAATTCGTACAGCTGTGTTTGCTGACTAGGTTATTCGGTAAAGTTGTAACTGATCGTTCCCGATACTTTGACCGGCTTGCCGCCGAGTTGGGTCGGATTGAACTTGGCGTTGCGGGCGGCAGACACGGCGGTGGCGCGCAACAGTGGATGGCCACTTAACGCCGATGCGGATATTACATCTCCATTTTCGTCAATGATGACTTGAACGATCACCATTCCCGCGGCATGAACGGCGCGTGCCGATGGCGGATAGGTGGGCTTGGGTAGGCTGATGGCTTTGCCATTTACGACCCCGCCCGAAATGGTGGTCCCTCCGGGTTTGCGGGCAGGTGGAGGTTCTTCCTCTGGTGCTCCGGTCGGAGTAACTACGGGGGGTGGCGTTCGTTCCGGGAAAACGACGGTCGGTTTGACCGGCGCGACTTCGGCCTCGCGTTTTTGCCTCTCATTGGCACGGATGTATTGGTACGCAGCAAACACACCGAGACCGATGGCGACCAAGAGAGCAAAACCGATCACTCCCGGGACTATCAATAGCCAGGGATTCATACCTTGGTTTTCGTTGTGTTCCGGGATCGGCATGGTGAATTAGTTCGGTAAGTTGATTACTCAAACGATCTAAACTCGGCTGAAGCCTCGACCCACCAGTTATCACAGGTGGTTCTGACAGCTAGCGGCTATCGCCGCTAGTACATCTTCGTTAGTTCGATGCCGGTGTAGTAGGCCTTGAGGATCTTTTCGTAATTCAACCCGGCGCGGGCTAACCCGTACGCACCCACCTGGCACATGCCGACGCCGTGGCCCAGACCCCGTCCCACGAAAGTAAAGCTCACCGGTTGGCCATTGCCATCTAGGGTGCGGTCGATAACGAACAACTGCTCGCTCAGGCGCAGTGCCGAGCGGATCGCGCCACCGCGCACATGGGCCGTACTGGTGGATCCGATCAACTCCAGATCGATCGCGCGGCGGGATGAACCGCGCTGCGCCACGCGGATGTCGTTCAACGAACCGATGCCGCGGCTCCAACGCGCCAGTTGACCGCGGACGGCGCTTAGCGACATTGTTTTGGTCCAATTAGTATAGGAAGAAACCCGTTCCGCCGATCCGCCGCTGGGTGCCGGGCGGACTTCTAAATAATCTATCTCGCCCGCGCCGTTGGTATGAAACGCGACCGGTTCACCGCCCATTACGGCGATCGACTTGACGGGGAATAACCCGTCGCCAAAAGCGCGAAAGAGAAAGGCGCGGTTATTCACGCGGGTGGTCTTGTCGGGGCCTTTGCCAATGCGAGTGACCAGACCGGCCGGCGTCGAGGGTCGCGATGTTGACTGCTGCAAGGGCAACAATCCACGTTGGTTCAAAGAACGAAATATGGCGTGTAGCATCCGTCCGTGCGACATCGGCGAACGCGGCCGCAGCGTCGCATCCGCGTAAAGTGAAACGATCCCATCGCGCACCAGCATCGCCACATCGGCGCGGTTGCGTTCGGGCACGTCCAGTCCGTCACGAAATGCCAGATTGTAATTGGCATCGGCGCCGTCCAATAAAGTATCGGCTCGGCTCTCGCCGTAAAGCGCCAGTACCAGTGCCGTGCTGAATCCGGCCGGGTTGATCGAATCATCCGACATGGCCGGCATAGGCATCCGCGTCAGCCGCGTAACCGCGGCGATCCAATTCCGCGCATCTTCATGCGATGCGGGCTGGTTCAGCCAATCATCCCCCAGCCGGTCGGCCGCTAGTGGAAAGTTGTTGACCGAAAGGATCGCGGCCTCTCGCGCCAGCGTGGTGTTGGTCTCGTTCTTCATTTCGGGAACGTTGCGTTCCGTGCTTATGGTGAAGGGCGTAAAGTTCGCCTGGCCCTCGACCGAACATTCGCGTCCGCGTAAATAGGCCTCGCCGTGGTTGAAAATATTCTCGGAATCTTCCGTACGCCCGCCGCACGTTGAGGTGTAATAGGCCACGATCGGTTCGCCCTGGTAGGTGGCGACGATGCCACTGGTCTCGTCGACCGCCCGCGAGGACAACGCCTTTTCCGAATTGAAGCCCATATAGACCTGCGAGCGCGTCGTCGGCAACAGGTCGAATCCTTCGGACGCGAATTGGCCAATGTTCTTGATCGCATAGGTCCGCGCCGCCACGGCCTGCGCTTTCAAGGCTTCCAGTGCGGGAAAACTGCCAGGCGGAAGTTCATTGGGCACGACCCCTTTGACGTAGTCCTCCATCCTGACGACATTGACCACCGTCAACGAACCACGCGCGTTGGCAAAAACTTCGATCTCTCCGCGATAGGAGCTCCCGTTATAGATCACGGGTGCGCCGGGATTTCCGGCGGCGCCAAAGCTCAAGGGCGCGCGCGAACGCATCGGCGTGCCCGGCGCGCCCGACACGGAAATTTCTCGCGATGGTGAAAAGCTATACGAGATCTGCTTGATGCCGTTGCCCTTCATTGCGCTGGGCACAACCCGGGCCGATACGACCGGCGGCGCAGCAGGCGGCGCGATGCGCGCGATAACGGCGTTGCCGATCCCTTGGTCGTCCAAACGGGCCTGCAACTCTTCGGCCTCCGACCGTGATGGTTTAGCTACGCCGATCTGTACTTTCCACGTATTGGGCGCAGCGCCTACGGCGACGGTGGTTGTTTCTTTGGTTTGTTGACGAATATCGGCGGCGTCGCGTTCGGCATCGGCCTGCGTAGGATAGCCGGCCAATTCGACCCGGTAAGTTTCCGTGGCAGTGGGTATGGGTCCGATCGCGCGCGCGTTCACTTGGACCCGCGCCGAGTTTAATGGCGTGGTGTGGCCATCCAAACCCACACATTGCAGCGACGGCGCGCCGGTCGAGATCGACACCGCGCCCGCACTGGTAGTTAGTCCGATACGAATGGTTGGCTCGTTGGTCAGACGGCCGGTTTTTATCTCGACCGGGCGTGCGATCGGAACAGCCCAATCGCCATCGTTGCCATCAACGCGCCGAGGCCGGTCTTGAGCCATTACTAAAGAAGAAATTGCCAGCGAGTACAGAATGACCAGGCTGGCAGCGGTTGACGACGGCAAATTACGCATCGGTCAAGCCCTTTCACGACACAGATTTTTGGGGAGCATGGGTCGCTGGGCGCATTTTAGCATAGCGCGGCGCGAGCGGGTAGGTTTTGTAAGTTAGGAAGTGGCGCGACTAAGCTTTGAGTGATGCATTTAGTATTCCGGGAAATCGTAACTTGCCATTTTGAATCGCTCGGTTGGGAGTTCAATTTGTGCAGCAGGCCCCGCCAAAGAAGAACCACAACCTTACCAAGGGATCGCGAAAAACTGGGAGCGCGGGCGTCCTCGCCGGCGAAGCCCGAAGGGCTAACGCAAGCCACGGAGCTATTCAGCGGATTAAGCACGCGCCGCGTTCTTAACGTTTGCGCGTGCTTAACACGAAGCTAATTTGGAGAGTTGCGGGCTCGCGCTTTGCGCTCATCGCAGAGGACACTCGCGGTCCCAAGTTGCGTTGATCAATTGCTAAGTTGGGCCTTTCCCATAGAGTTTGTGCCGGCTACGTTGAACTCCGCAACTTGATTCTCATTCGTGGGACGTTGACCTATTTCTCAAAAACGTCAGTGCCGGCCGCGTTCGATCGCGTTGAAGATAAACGGGAACGTTCCCCAGGTCTGGCCGCGATGTTGCGGGCGAAAGCCGAACAGGATCACCCGGCCGCGTCCCATGGTTACTTCGGCCAATGCTACTTTACCCGCCAGATACTTTTCGCCGCGCAGCCAACCCGAACGCAGCACGTGATCATTTGCATAGCGGGCAATGGGGGTGACCCTCTTTTCATCCAAGATCGCGAACGCCGCGCTGTTGATGAAAAAAGCGTCAGTTTCGGGGCGCAATCCTTGTCCTATCGGATGTTTGATGTCCACTTTCAATCGAAGGATGGAACCGGGGCAGAAGAAATCGGCTTGTTTTAGGTCGGCGAGCACATTCTTGACCGGCAGGTCAAAGCGCTTGATGGCCAGGTCCGTAGCCGCATCAAAACAGATCAAGGTGCCGCCGGCCTCGACGAACGTGCGCAAACTGGCTACACCCGATTCGGAAATCCCGCCGGTGTACTCGGCGGGATAGGTGCCGGCGGCGTACCCTTCGACGATCTGTTTGTCGGATTGCGACGGCAAAATGACCACGTCAAAGCGTGCGCGCAGGTCACCGGCGCGGATATCGGCATCGGAAAGAGAACGGAACGGAATGCTGAAGGTGTCCAGGGTGAATCGGGTCCAACCCTCGTCACTTGCCGGTCGCCAGCTTTTGTAAACGCCGATGCGCACGCCGGGTTTGTTCGGCGGCGCAATGGCGGAACCGTTTTCTGTACGCAAGGTCAGCGACATGTCGTGCCGCACCTGGTTGGGATCGGTTACGGCGGTAAGCCCACGCGCGGCGTCGGTGGTCTCGGCCATAGCGCCGACCGCCATAAATTCAACACCCATC
>JBDSEC010000362.1:0-5827 GCA_039920205.1 Pyrinomonadaceae bacterium | reverse complement strand
CACGTGACGGGAGCGCTGCCGAAAGATTACGTGGCGATCCAGCTTCGCCTGCCCGATAAAGACGGCGAAATTCTAAGCCCGAGAAAACTTAGGGCCGGTTGGCAACGCGATCTAGAGTTGACGCGTTCGATCGGTGATCGGTGGATAGATAAGGAATCGAGCCTCGCCCTGATCGTTCCAAGCGCGATCCTGCCGGAAAGCAAGAACATCCTACTCAATCCTCGCCACCCGCGCGCCACCGCGATCAAGAACGTTTCGCAGGATCCGTTCACCTTCGATCCGCGCTTGCGGAGGACTCACGGATCGTAAATGCCATCGTGTGAAAGAAATCAAAAGCTTGCTATTGCTACTACGCAGTAGTATAGTGGGATTCGTGGCGATGGAGGTTCACAATTTGGTTCGAATTTGTCGAGTCAATGGTGTTTTACCGCAAGGTTCGAGAATTGTCACTTGAATTGTTAACGGCGATTCAGACTGACCTGATCCAAGATCCGGAGCGGGGAGACCTAGTTTCCGGGACGGGCGGCGCCCGTAAAGCTCGCATAGGCGACCCGAAACAGAAACGCGGTAAGAGCGGAGGTTATCGCTACCTGTATATCCATCTTGCCAATGTCGGGTGAATTCACCTGCTTTATCTTTAAGGCAAGGACGAACAAAGCGATCCATCTCCATAACAGAAAGGAATTCTGAAGGAACTTGGTGACGCGATCAGGAAGGAAGGCAATCATGGCAAAGGCGCCAAAAACAAAAGTAATTAAAACCAACTTTATGAGCGAAGAGGCGTTCGCCGATCTAAAGGGCGCGTACCTAGATGCGCTGTCCTTTGAGCGTGGGGAGACTAATAAGCTCCACGTTACTCGCCTGGCAGTTCCCCACCCGCCAAAGCCGATAAAGGGTACGGAGATCGCTCGGATCCGCCGCAAACTCAACTGCTCGCAAACGGTTTTTGCTTTACTGTTAAATATTAGTCCCCGTACAGTTCAAGCCTGGGAGCAGGGGGCGCGCACGCCTAGTGATGCTGCGCTGAAATTGCTCAACATCGCCAAAAAGCACCCGGAGATCCTCTTCGAGACTTAACCGGCGTAATTGAAAAGCGGTCGGGCATATAATAACAATGGTTAGAACGCCGGCCGGTCACGTCGGAGTTCGCGGGTTCCCGGTCCCGTCGGCTCCGCCATATTAAAAAGCGCGTCCATTAATTTGGACGCGCTTTTTTGCTTCATGCGTAACCCGTCCGCACAAGAGCCGGGATGAGGTTTCTCTAACCGCGGCAAAATCAAAACGCGGTCAAGCCCAGGAAATGGGTGCCTGAACCGCTTTGGCCCTAAGGTCGGTCGGCCAATTCATGGACTCGGAAACTTATCCCATTGAACCGGGGTTCGAAGACTCACCCCGGCGTCTATGCGGTCCGCCCGCCTACGCGGGCTGAATACCGGAACTCAGTCACCTCGCAGGGCTAGCGTCCTCTTTGTATTCGAGTAACCCGCATTCCTGGGTTGGGGGGCGGAAATCACCCACGCGCAAACCAGGCTAGGCCGACAGGATGTAGCCCAGCTTCTCCAGACCTTTGCGAAAATTTGGTTCGTGTTTTGCCGTGACCGCGAGATGTCGCTCGCCCGCGCGCACGCAGGACGCTTTCGTTGCGTCGGCCGCCGCGATCGTATCTGCCAGCGTTGCGTCAGCGCATTCGATCAAACGCGCGGGGCCGCGATCCTTGACGGCGGCGGCGCGGGACACGGCGTCGAGGAAGAACTTACTGACGGTGTCGGGCAAGGTTTGCACGTCGCGCGTCTGCAGGAATTCGGCAAACCCTTGGCTTTCGTGCCCGGAAGCGATCGCGTGCAAAAGCCGAACCAGGTCGAGCGACCATTCGGTGGCCGAGATCGGCACGGCGATCAACTCGAGTAGGGCGAGTTCATCGACCGACGCCTCGCCCTTCACCACTATCCGCAGACTCGGTAGCACGCTGAAGGTGGCCGTGGCCGCGACGGGTGGCGGATCGTATGCCGGCGAGATTCCCAAACAATAGGCGCCGAGCGGCGTCAGCCGGAACTCACGAAGACCGTCGTAACGGCTGAGAAAGTCGAAGTCATCCACGCCCCACAGATCCCAGTAGTCTTTGCGCATACCGACCGGGGATTCGTACACCACATCGACGATCCCGAGCGTGGCCGCATACTCGAATAGGTAACACAGGACATACCGCCCCTCGATGATCTCCCAAGCATCAAAACCGTGATGGCCCAGACTGCCGTAATGCCGGTCCGCGACATATAGACTCCAAGGATCGCGCGTTACCTCGAAGTCATGCTTGGCCGCCTGCATATAGCGAAAGAACTCGTCCACGTCGATCCATTCACCGACCGGACATTCACGAAGGGCCGCGTTGATCGCCTCGCGTCGCGTAATCACCGAGACCAGGCCGGACCGCCCGCTTCCCTTTTGACCCTTTATCTCGTCGATGCGGCGAAATTCGTCGAAGTCCGTAGAGTGAAGCCAACGCCGCCAAACGGCGCCGATCGTTTCCGCGGCATCGGCCATGATCGCCTTTTCGCCCGCCGGGGTTAATTTCAGTTGGGATCCGGCATTAACCGCGAGTTTTGCCGCTTGAAGTAGTAGGGGCCAGGCGAACGATTTGATCGGACCAACTTTAGCCGCGGCCCCGCCGATCATTGGATCCGGGTGATCGGCCGGATAAAAGTCTCCGCCTGTAAGCGCGCCGCCGATCGCCGTAGTGCTCGCCGCGCCCGGCAATCCGGTCTTGTCACCGACGCGCAGTTTCCCCTCGCGCATCATCAGGAGGATCAATTTCAGGTCGCGTAGGGCGGCTCGTTCCGTTTCGCGGAGAACCGGCTGACCTCGCTCTTCGCCGTCACCCTCCGGGTCGGGTCTTAGCAGCGCCGGTTCGGCCAGGATCTGGATCTGCGCGGGCGGCGGTTCCGGGACGAAGGCCCTGAGCCGGTCGGCTAGTTCGCTGGCGATCCCGGCCCGGGAATCAAATAGCAGCGAAAACAGCGTGGGACCGGCGTTGTTCTTCGAATAGTAATCGTAGCGACCAAAGTCGGGTCGTTCATCGTATTTTGCGACAAAGCAGGTTAAGTCAAAAGTGAGAGTAGGTGAATAGATGGTTTCGGCGACCGCGTTCTGCTGCGTCGAGTCGAGTCGATTCCATAACTCGCGCAGCCGCTCGCCTTCAAGGTGTGCCGAAATAAGGCTAATGATGTCGGCTTTGCGGGTAACTAGTTTGTCTCCTCCCAGGAGTCTAACGTACTGCTTCAACTTATCAACGGTTTCGAAATCAAACTGTTCCCGGATCGATCGGCCAATGGGCGAATCTGACTTTTGAATCATGTTTATCTCACTCTCTCACTTTATTTGGACGCGCCTTTTTATTTTTATACCATGGGTTTTCCACCCACCGGCCCGGTTCAAAAATAATTTGCCTACCTTTTTCACATCTTACCCGAACGGGTGATGTGTGGTCTCCGTGCTTCCTTTATCTTCACGAACGTCGCAAGCAGATCGGAACAACCGGCGCTTACAAACTTCAAATTAATCTTGCCGTCGTAGAGGCGGCCGAACGGTCAGAAGGAGACCAGTAATGAAAAACGCAATCAACAATTTCACTATCGTAAAATTTCTATCCCGGGCAATTCTGATCACCTTGATCGGAACCATCATGACGCAAAGCCTGATCGCGCACGCAACGATCTCGTCACCAACCGTGGATTCGCCCATCAATACAGATCAGCTAACGGCCCCGGCGAACGATATGTTTAGCAATGCCGAAGAATTGACCGGCCCGACCGGATTTTCCACCGGATCGACGATCCAAGCGACGGCCGAACCCGGCGAGCCGCATACCGATGCCGGCAATCTGACGGTCTGGTATAAATGGTTCGCTCCGGCAAACTTGAGTATGACGTTCGAAACAGTGAGCGGTGGCACCATACCAGATACGGTTTTGGGTGTGTATACCGGGAATACGGTCGCCAATCTGACCACGGTCGGCTTCAACGACGATATAAATGGCACGCAAAATCGTTTTAGCCGGGTGACCTTCATCGCCAAAGCGGGCTTCACCTACTACATTCAAGTACGTGGATTTAACGCACTGAGCGGGACTTTCAGCCTGCAACGGCGGATCAACATCGCCGAGACCGGTGGCCAATTCAATTTCGATCGGTCGTCACAATCTGTCGGCGCGGGCTTTTCGGATTACGCAGTGTTCCGCCCGAGCGACAAGACCTGGTACATCCGCCTGAGCGGTGGTAGCGGAAGCGTGGTGGCCCAACCGTGGGGTTTGGCTAACGACAAACTTTATCCCGGTGATTTCGACGGCGACGGCAATACCGATATCGGCGTGTGGCGGGCCAGCACCGGCACATTCTATGCCTTGCGGAGTTCGGATAAAACCTTGATGCAAGTTCAATGGGGCGTGAACGGAGACGTGCCAGTGCAAGGCGATTTCGATGGTGACGATATTGCTGACGTGGCCGTTTGGCGGCCAACTAACGGAACGTTTTATGTTCGCCCGAGCACCGGCGCCCCCTTGATGGTCCAGACGTTCGGCCAAAACGGAGATTTTGTGGCGTGCGGCGATTATGACGGCGATGGCAAGACCGATTTTGGCGTTCAACGTCCGACGGTGACTGGTACCGTATTTTACATTCTGCGAAGTTCGGATCTAACGGTGGTGGCGCAACCGTTCGGCAGCGCCGGCGATTATATAGCGCCCGGCGATTATGACGGTGACGGAAAGAACGACATCGCGGTATATCGCGATGATAATCACACCTTTTACACACTTCGCAGTTCGGATGGCGCCTTCAACGCGGTGCAGTGGGGATCGCCGGGCGACATTTTCGCGCCGGGCGACTACGTCGGCGACGACCGAACTGACATTACGGTCTTTCGTCCTAGTTCCGGAACGTTCTATTCCTTGAATGCCGCGACGAACGCACTGGCGGTTCGCCAATGGGGAACGAACGGCGACCAGCCGATCGCCAACAGTAACGTGCATTGATCCTTTCGCCAAAACCAAAGAGCGCGTCCATTAACTTGGACGCGCTTTTTTGTTTGGGATCTAGGGGTAAGAAGTTAACGGGCGTACGCAATGTACGCGAAGTTGGGAGGCAAGAATCAATCACGCCTCAATACGAATCAAAATTCGAACCACCGGGGGAAGGTTCACCCCCGTGCCCCGGACGATTGCCCAATCGCGGCTACGCCGCGGGCGAATCAAGCGCAGCTTTTTGCTTGCCCAACTTCTAAAAGTTATCCGCGACGGCGGCGCCCCAAGCGTCCTTCAGTGCCGCTTCGACGTCTCCCCCATTCCCCGGTCCGGTGATGGCTCCGACGGCGATATAGCCTCCCGGAAACTGAACGATAGCCGAGTGACCTAAATTGTCGCCGCCGTGCCAGGGAATCCCCTTCACGCCAAAATGCTCCGCGGTGAATGCACTCGGGGTGACATGACTCCAAACTAGCCGCGCGCCAGGATCAGAATCGTTGTACATCAGGTTGCGCACCATTTCGGAGACCAACGTGTCGGTGGCTTGGAAATTCGCCATGAAGGACGCGAGTTGCCGCATGCTAAGGTAGTACCCGCCCTGCGCGTGACAGCCGTAATTCTTTTGTTTTTCCGACCAAAACCGCGGATTATCGCCGGATACCGGCGCGTCGTAGTAACGGGCAAAAGCGATCGCGGGATTCGCCTTCGGAAAATCGACGGCGGGATCACACGAGGGTCGGATCTGGGGCTTGATCACGCCAAAAATGTTGTCCTGCATCCATTCCTCAAAGTAGTCGCCATAAATTTGGCCAT
>JBDSEC010000361.1:0-13670 GCA_039920205.1 Pyrinomonadaceae bacterium | reverse complement strand
TTTGAATTCACCGTCAAAGACGAGCGCGTAGCCGTCAATGGCCACGAATTGGGTATGTTAAAGCCAAACGACGAGATCCGAGTTGACGATGACGGTGTGACGGTCAAGAACGCCGAAAAGAATGCGTGGTTGGATCATGGCCAGACCAGGAATTATCTGGCTGAAAATGCCAAACAGGTAACGGCGAAGAAGTAGCCAGTAGAGGTACACAGTAGACGGTAGCTTTAGACGGTAGTCAGTGGTTGAAGCAAAACGTATGAGTTTGGGCCAGTTGGCATGTAAGCTCATAATGTACGCGAAAAACTACTGTCTACCTTCTACTGTCTACCGTCTACCTCTTTTGCCATTTTCCCCCCTATCCCGCTATAGTGGGCCGTCACGATTTTTCGTTTATCTTGAGATTGCCCGGGCAGATCGGCTCTACCGCAAATGCGCGAACAGATTGGTTTTTTTCGGGAATTCGCGCGGCATCCGGTTTGGACCGGGGCCATCGCCCCCAGCTCCAAATGGTTGGCCCGCTGTATCACCAGCGAACTGGGTATCGAGACCGCGCGGGTCGTGGCCGAACTCGGGCCCGGCACCGGCGTTTTTACTAAGGCAATTCACGAACGCCGTGCAAAAGATGCTCTGCAGATCGCGGTCGAGATCAATCCGCAGTTTGCCGAACGCCTGCAACACCGGTTTCCCGACGTTAGCGTGGTGAATGAATCCGCCGAGCATTTGTCGCAGATCGTTCAGCGGTTGGGTCACCAGGAAGCGGACGCCGTGATCAGCGGTATCCCTTGGGCCGTATTTCCCGAAGAGTTACAGAGCAATTTGTTAGACGCGATCTTTGCCACCTTAAAGCCCGGCGGGAAGTTCGCCACCTTCGCTTACTTGCATGGCGCGTGGCTGCCACCGGGAGCGCGCTTTCGCAAGATGATCGGCACGAAATTCAGCCAGGTAATAAAGACGCCGGTGGTCTGGCGGAATACGCCGCCGGCCTTTGTCTATCGTTGCCAAAAATAGCCCCGAACGGGGAACAAACGTTCGCGGTGCGGCGTACAAGAAGAAACGTCGCGGTTGGACCAGAAATTAAATCAATGGATCGACAAGAAAACCAAGCCGTCATCGAGCTTGACGGACTGAGCATAAATTTTGGCCGGCCGATCTTAAAAGATCTACGGGCGAATCTGCGCGGCCGGGCGATCGGTCTGCTGGGACCGAATGGGGCCGGCAAGACAACGCTGATCCACACGTTGCTCGGGTTCTACAAACCTTCGGGCGGCACCGCGCGGATATTCGGGAACGACATCCGGCACACCACCAAAGATTTCCTATCCCAGATCGGTTACATGCCCGAGCGCGACGCCTTCATCTCGAAGATGAGCTGCATCAGCTTTGTAAAGCTGATGGCCGAGTTTTCCGGACTTCCACCCGAAGCCGCCTTGGAGCGAGCGCACGAAGCGTTGTTCCTGGTTGGTTTGGGCGAGGCCCGTTACCGCCCGATCGACGGCTATTCATTGGGTATGAAGCAACTTGCTAAGTTGGCCCAGGCGGTCGTTCATGGACCCCGCCTGGTTATCCTGGACGAACCGACCAATGGTTTGGACCCGCCCACCCGTACGCGCATGATCAAATTGGTGCGCGAGATCCGCGACAGTGGCAAGGCGAATATAATTTTATCCTCGCATCTACTGCGGGATGTCGAAGAATGTTGCGACGAGATCTTGATCCTTAAGGACGGACGGATCGCGACCTACTGTAATTTGGAAGAAGAGCGGCGTTCGAATAAATCGTTCCTAGAATTGGAGACGCGTGGTGATAGTCAGGGTTTCGTGGATGCGGTGTCGGCGCTCGGGTGTGAATATGCGCTGACGGCCAACCGCCGGATCAAAGTAATACTTAAGGACGGGGTCGAGATCCGCGATCTCTATCGTATTGCCGCCGACAAGAACGTTCAGATCCGCCGCTTGAATTTCAAGAAGGATTCGCTCGAAGACATTTTTCTTAAGGCAATGGAAAATTAGCGCCGTTCGGGGAATTTAGCCATGGCTGTTTACGAACATAACTACAAACCGTTCACCGGAAAAACGACACCGACTTGGTCGCGATTTTTGATCATTCCGCGCAACGCCTATCGGGCGGTCTTTTCGTCTAAGATCTTTATCATGTTCTTCGCGGTGTGTTTCATTTTCCCGCTGATCATGTCCATCCTGGTCTATCTGAAACACAACACGAATGCATTGGGGATATTTCAAGCGCAGTTGAACGATCTGATACCGATAGATGCTTCGTTCTTTTTCACTTTTGTCTGGGTCCAATGTTACCTGGCATTTTTTCTTTCGGTGTTGATCGGTCCTCCATTGATCTCGCGCGACGTGGAGAATAACGGTCTCCCCCTTTATTTTGCGCGGCCGTTTACCCGAACTGAATACGTTATCGGCAAAATGTGCGTTTTGCTGATCTTGACCTCGCTGATGACCTGGGTTCCGGGTCTGCTGCTATTCGGATTCGAATCGTATCTCGAGGGGTGGACCTGGTTCAGCGAAAACGCGTGGATGGCCGGGGCGATCTATTTCGGTTGCTTTCTTTGGATCGTGTTCATTTCTTTGTTCACCTTGGCGGTCTCGGCGTGGGTCAAATGGCGCGTGGTGGCCAGCGGTATTCTCGTGGGACTCTTTTTTATCCCGCGCGCGTTGGCGGGAATGATCACGGTGGCCACGTTTACTAATTACGGAAACCTTATAAGTCTCCAAACCAACTTTACCAACATTTGGCTAGGCCTGTTCGGACTTTTCTCGCGGGATGCGATGAGGGTACCCATGAATTACGGGGGAAGCGCTTCGCGAGAGATTATCTTTTGGGAGCCGCCGTTGTGGGGCAGTTGGGCCATGATCGTCTTTGTGGCGCTGATCTTATTGACAATGCTTTATCTGAAGGTCCGTGCTTATGAGGTGGTGCGTTAATGGCCGAAGCTAATGACAACACGATCGTTTGCCATGACCTGTCAAAGTTTTACGGGGACGTTCTTGGTATTAACCGGGTTAGTTTGAGCATTAACCCGGGGATCACCAGCCTGGTCGGCCCAAACGGTTCGGGTAAAACCACACTGATGAATTTGCTGACGGGTCTGCTGCAACCCTCGCGCGGGGACATCAGTGTGTTGGGTATACCAACCTCGGATCCCGAGCGATTATTCCGGGTGATGTCCTACTGTTCGCAGTTCGATTCCTTCCCGCGCGGTGTTACGGGTCGCGAATTCATTGCGTCGTACCTGCTCGTGCATGGCTTTTCCAAGAAGCAAGCCGGAGATATGGCGGCGTCCGTTTTGGCGCGCGTGGGACTGACCGAAGCGGCCGATCGTAAAGTCGCGGGATACAGCAAAGGCATGCGGCAGAAGGCGCGGCTGGCCCAAGCGATCGCCCACGGCCCGCGGGTCTTGATCCTGGACGAACCGCTCAATGGTTTGGACCCGATGGCGCGAGCCGAAACAATCGGACTTTTCCGCACCTTGGCGGCGGATGGCATGTTCTTGATCATTTCCAGCCATATTTTGCACGAAGTCGACATGATGTCCGATAGCGTGGTTCTGCTGAACAATGGCTATGTCGTGGCCGAAGGGAATGTTCAAGGGGTCCGCGAAGAGATGGACGAGCATCCGGCCGAGATCTTGGTCCGCTGTGACCGTCCGTCGTTGTTGGCATCAAAGGCGTTTGGCCTGGATTCAACGGTGGAAGCGAAAATACACGTTGACCGTCTCGGACTGTTTGTAAAGACCCGCGACGTCGAAAAATTCTATTTATTGATGAATCGATTGGTCGTGGACGACGGATTGCTGGTCGAATCGGTAGCCCCGGCCGACGACGATCTGAATGCGGTTTATCAATACTTGATCGGACATGAAGCGGAGGGAGCATGAGCGCAAATACCGAAGCGATAGAACAAACTGCGTTGCCGGCCCCGCCGCCTGAATTACCGGTGGGAAACGCGCTTTGGCCGCGACAGTTAATGGCTGTGGTCAAGTTAGAGTTGCGCAAGAACTTTTGGGGCTTGCGGTCGATCCTGATCTATCTTTTGGCGCTTTTACCCATCGCCATTATGATCCTGACCGTCATTGGCTTTATGTTCGCGGAACAAGCGGGGCAAAAGGCCTTTCTGCATGAAGATTTCGCCAACGGCATGCGAGTATTCGCGAATATTTTTGAAGGATTGATCATACGAACGGTGGTGTTTTTCGGCTGCGCGTGGGCGTTCATGAATTTGATCCGCGGTGAAGTGGTCGATCGCAGTTTGCACTACTACTTCCTGTCACCCATACGGCGCGAGGTCCTCCTGATCGGGAAATATTTGGCTGGATTGATCGCCACGGTGGTTATTTTTACGCTGTGTACAATCATCTCGCTGGCGTTGCTCTATTTGGCGGGATATCCGGAAAGCCTGCAGTACTTTCAACACGGACCGGGGATGTCGCAGATGGCGACCTATGCCGGGATCACGATATTGGCCTGTATGGGTTACGGCGCTTTCTTTTTGCTGATCGGGCTGTTTTTCCGCAATCCTATCGTGCCGGCGTTGCTGCTCTTTGGTTGGGAATGGGTCAACTTTCTATTACCGCCGTTGCTCAAAAAAGCTAGCGTGGTCCACTATCTGCGTTCGTTAGAGCCGGTGCCGCTATCGCAAGGGCCGTTTGCAGTTTTGGTGGAACCAACGCCGGCATACTTTTCGATCCCCGGTCTTTTCCTCGTCACTTTGATCGCGCTTGCCCTGGCCGCCTGGCGGATCCGGCGGCTGGAGATCAGCTACGGCGGGGAATAGAAAACCTAAATAAAAGTATCGATGGCAAGTTAGGGCGAATTACCGGTTCGCCCTTTCTTTTTTGCACGCGCATAATAAATAATACTGGCGAACCATATTGAACTTGTCAGCGATAGTTTGCTCCGGACGTGAGACGGCCGTATGTACTTCAAACAATTCTATCTAGTTTGCCTGGCGCACGCCTCTTATTTGATCGGCTCGGATGGCGAGGCGGCGGTCGTCGATCCGCGCCGCGACGTGGACGAGTATCTGGCCGAAGCGGCGGCGCAGAACCTGAAGATCCGCTATGTGATCGAAACCCACTTGCACGCAGATTTTGTCAGCGGCCACCGCGAACTGGCCGAACGTACCGGAGCCGAGATCATCGTGGGCGCGCGCGCCGGGGTCGCGTTTCCGCACCACGCAGTGAACGATGGAGACGTGATCAATTTGGGCCAACTCAAATTGCGTTTTCTGGAAACACCGGGGCATACGCCCGAAGGGGTCTCGATCTTGATCACCGACGGCGAGACAACTGATCAGCCCGACAAACTTCTGACCGGGGACACGCTGTTCATCGGCGATGTTGGCCGGCCCGATCTGGCCGGCGGCAAGGGATTTACCGCCGCGCAAATGGCGGGAATGCTATACGATTCGCTGCGCGAAAAGATCCTGACCTTGCCGGACGAAGTCGAAGTTTATCCCGCACATGGAGCGGGTTCGGCCTGCGGCAAGAATATCTCGACCGATACCTCATCGACGATCGGCCAGCAACGGCGGTTGAACTATGCGTTGCAACCGATGGCGCGGGACGAATTCGTGCGCATGATGACGGCCGAGTTGCCGCGCATGCCGGCCTATTTCCCGTTCGATGCCGAACGAAATCGCACGGGTGCCGTGTCGTTGGCCGATCTGCCGTCACCCGCGGGATTATCACCGGCTGGTTTCCAAGCGCGAATGGAATCGGGAACGATGGTATTGGATACGCGGCCATCCGACGAATTTGGCGCCGGACACATTCCGGGCGCCCTAAACTTTGGGCTGGGTGGCAAATTCGCGAGCTGGGCCGGTGAATTTATTCCGATGGGCACGAACATGTTGCTGGTGGCCGACACCGAAGATCAGATCAACGAAGCGGTTATGCGTCTGGCTCGGGTCGGACACGAGAGCGTGAACGGCTTTCTGGCGGGTGGAATGGATGCGTGGGCCAAGGCCAACCTGCCGGTGAGGTCGATCCCACAGATCACGGTCGCCGAATTGAAGGAATTGGCAATTGACGGATCAGACCTGCAGGTGTTGGACGTGCGCCGTCCCGCCGAATTTCGCGGGGGCCGATTCCCGGCCGCGATAAATCTGCCGCTCGAACCAAACTTGGCCACTACGGCCGCGACCCTCGATCGGGCACGACCCACGGCCGTCATCTGCCAAACTGGATACCGTTCTAGCGCCGCTGCGGGAATTCTGGAACAGGCCGGGTTTCGCGACGTGCGGAATGTGACCGGCGGGACCACCGCTTGGATCGAGAGCGGTTACCCGGTGGCCGAAGGGTAGGGATCGTTCTACGGTATGGAACAATCGTGGGCCGCCTGTGCGTATTAGTTATTTAGATCGTTGGAAAGACCGGACGTTTCGTTTTTCACGGAGGGGATCTAACCATTCAGACGCTGCAAAACATTTGGGCATCGCTCTCGCCGTTGACCCACAATATCTGGTTTCAGATCGCTTTGTTGATCGTCATTGCTTCGGCCCATGGTTATCTGGCGGCGTGGCTGGCGGTACGCATGCTATTCCGGCCGCATGAACCCAAGAAACTTTTTGGCTTTACCCTCTGGCCGCAGGGGATGATCCCACGCCACCGCGAACGGTTGGCCCAGACCATCGGAAATGCGGTCGGAAACGAATTGGTATCGCAAGACACCGTCGTTCACGCGCTATTTGAAACCGATTTCTTCCGGCGTAAGGTGTCGAGCTTCATCAATCTCTTTACTGATGAGCTACTGACCCAGGCGTATCCGTCACTGATAGACATCCTGCCGGGACCGGCCCGCGCACCGGTGTTGGATGCGATCAGCCAAGCACAGATCCACGTTAGTGAGTACTTGGCCGCGACATTGAAGAGTGGAGAGACCGCGGCCACGGTCGCGCGTTTTGTCGATCGGCAGATAGATTCGCTGTTGTCGCAGCGCATCGGCGAGATCGTCAGTGTAGAGCAAGAACGTGCGGTGCTGGATTTCTTGGGGCAACGGTTCGACGAACTAGCCGTCAGTCCGGCTTTGGAACGAAAGATCCGCGAGTTTGTCGCCGAAAGGGTCGACGACCTGACCCACAGCGAGATGCCGCTGGGATCCTTGTTCACCCCGGCGACGATCGATTGGCTGAAGGACCGGCTGACCAAAGAGGTTCCGCCGATCGTTCATCACCTGGCCGAGATCGCGACCCAAAGCAAGACGCGGACCCAGATCGGCGCGCTGATCACCCGCGAGGTGGACGAGTATTACGAACAGCTGAATTTCTTTAAGAAGATATTTATTTCCCGCGAACGCATCCATAACGAAGTGGATGAGATGGTCAACTCGACCCTGCCCCACCGGGTCGAGGAGTATTTGCGGGGCGAAGCCTTTGCGCAGGAAGCGGAGAGTTTCCTGGGTGCAACGGTGGACAATGTTCTCGCGCGGCCGCTGAATCAACTGATCGGTCAGATCGAGCCGGGTAAGTTAGAGGCGTTGAAGGAACAGATCTCGGATCGTTTGATCCTCCTGGTCCAGAGCCCGGACGTATCCGCGTCAGTTTCCGGTTACGCGGTCGAAGCCTTTGCTCAAGTACGTCCGCATTCCTTGGGCGCGGTCTTTGAACGGACCAGTCCGGATTCGGCCGACCGGCTAAAACGCGCGGTCTCTAAAATGTTGTTGGATTTTATGGCCCGCGACGAGACCTCGACCATAATCAATTCGTTGTTGAATGCCCAAGTGGAACGCCTGTTGGATACGCCGATCGGGAAATTGGCGGACCATATATCGGAGAATACGTTACGGTCGGCCGGCGACAATTTGACCGATCGCATCGTTGAGGCGGCCCGCGAACGCTTGCCGGCCGCGATCGCCGAATTCGATATCGGCGGGATCGTCAAGAAAAAGATCTCGGAATACCCCATGCCAAAGCTCGAGACGCTGGTCCTCTCGGTCGCCGCGCAGCATCTCCGCACGATCGAGTTATTCGGCGCCGCGATCGGACTCTTCATCGGGATCGTTCAAGGCTGGTTCTTTTGGTATACGCACAAATAAGGAGCGCGTTCGTAGCCCCACCTTAAGGCGGAATCGTTCGCTACCATTCAACTTACCGTAAGCGCGCCACGGTTCAGAGTAACGCCTTTCAAGCGTGACGATCATTCGCCTACACACAACTTACCGAAACCGCGCCACGGTTCAGAGTAACTGTCTTTCAGGCGTGATGATCATTCGCCTACACACAACTTACCGAAACCGCGCCACGGTTCAGAGTTACGCCTTTCAGGCGTGATGACCATGCGACAGCACACAACTTACCGAAACCGCGCCATGGTTCAGAATAACGCCTTTCAGGCGTGACGATCATTCGCCTACACTCGACTTACCAAAACCGCGCCACAGTTCAGAGTGCGCCTTTCAGGCGTGATACATTTGCCCAACGCGCTCCTTACCGTAAGCGCGCCACGGTTCAGAGTAACGCCTTTCAGTGATGACCGTTACCAACGAACACGCCTGGGCTTCACCGAAATCACGCCTAAAAGGCGTAACTCTGTACAATCGCCCGTTATTTGTAAGTAGAAGCTACCGCCACATCATCACGCCTGGAAGGCGTTACTCTGAGCCATCGCGCGCTATTTTTAAGTTGAACGGACTGCACGAACGCAGGCGTGCAACAAACTACGAACTAATGTACTTTGTTTTTCGTAAACCCTCACATAACATTGCCGGAGAGGATTAGTACTTATGAATAAAATAGCTATCGCCATCGCCTTGTCGCTCGGAATGCTTGCGACCGGGTGTAACGTAATGAAGCGGATGAGCGGCCAAGTGGTTGGTTCAGGCAACATCAAGACCGAAAAGCGCGAGGTAGTTGCCTTCACTGGCGTGTCCAGTTCGGGTGCCTTTAATGTGAACATCGTCTGTCAGAAGGATCGCAGCGTTAGCATTGAAGGAGACGACAATCTGTTGCCCTTGATCACCACCGAGGTAAAGGACGGCACGCTCTATATCGATAGCGAAAAGGGCTTCTCCACCAAAAAGCCGATCGTTATCCATATCACCACGCCCGATATTAACGAGCTAAAGAGTTCCGGTGCCGGCGAGTTCACCGTGTCGAATTTGAAGAATGACGATATGCGTTTCGACACCAGCGGTGCGGCGACCATCAAGGCTTCAGGTGAGACCAAAACCCTGAAGATCAAGATGAGCGGTGCGGGTAGCGTCGAGGCGGGCAACCTGAAGGCTCGCGACGTGAATATCAAAATGAGCGGTGCGGGCAGTGCGGACGTGTATGCCAGCAATCAGCTGGACGCGGACATCTCGGGCGCTGGCAGCGTGACCTATTCCGGCGACCCCGCCACGGTCAACAAGCAGGTCTCGGGGATTGGTTCCATCGCCAAGAAATAAGAATTAGCCACAGAGGTCACAGAGAACACAGAGGGAGGGACTGAGTGATTGAATCGTCGGGTCATCCGGTGAGAAACGCGACTAAATGTCCGGGACAATGATTCAATCACTCAATGACCCAATTCTTCAATTCTCTCTGTGCCCTCTGTGAGCTTTGTGGCTAATTTGTTAGTCGTTCACGGATTTTAGCAGGGAAGACCACGACTCGCGCAGCAGCTCCTCGATCTTGCGCCAATCTTCCTCGGTTACGCCGCCGGTCGCGGCCTTCTCGTCGCGTATCTTCATCGCTTCCGCGCGCAGGCGCGCATGTTCCATCAATCGATCAGCGGGTAATTGAAATATCTCGGCCTGCAGTTCGGCCAAAGCGCGGTCCAGATCGCCCGGCGCGTGTTGTGCGCGTTCCCGGTGATTTATCCACCATTCCAATTCCAGTTTGGCTGCGCGGTCAATATCGAATGGGGTATCGCTTACCTGGCGGATCGATGTGTAAAACTTGACCAGGTCGGGCAACGCTCGTTCGTAATCCGCGCGGTTGTGTCCATCCTTGAAAATAAACGCCGCCTTGGCCGCGCGGAACGCCACCGCATTAGATCGAAAAAAACGGGAGGTGGTATTGCGTGCGAAGTAACTCTGACGCCTCGTTGAACAATTTTACCCGTTGCCGAGAGTAGTAAGACCGCCACATCGCCGTTTCCAGCCGCGCCACTTCGTTGGCGTCGAACTGACGCAGCTTCGTCTGTCGCGGTGAGTAGAGGTCGTACGCGACATATCCGGCCGTGACCAAGATAACGGCCCCGATCGCAAGCCAGTTCCGTTTTCGCCGCGACCTGCGCTTGAGCGGTGCCGCCGCGGGCTGTTCGTCTGACTTCGCTTCCATTCCTCAATTGCGCTTGCGGATATCTGAATATTTTGGGCCAGCAATATTACGTCCGATGCCCGATCAATGGATTCGGTGTAATTGAGATCACATCGTTCTCCTACGGGCCAGCTTGGTGAGATGGGCCGGGAAATTGTACGGTAAACTTCAGTTTGCCGGCGTTGTGGAGCCACGACCCAGCGCGGAACCGTCAGCCGCGCGTAACCCGCCCAAGTTGAACCCACCTCACCGTCGACAAGCTAAAGCATGTCGTACTTTTCACCGGCCATTTGAATCCAGCCGGTCGCGTTTGCCTACAGATCTGACAGTATTGGGACTTTCATCCGCGTTGGGACTCGCCACTCAACCAGCCCGTTTTTTGGGCGGCATAGTGTAGCCGCGGGTGGAGGCTTTGCGGAACCCGCGGTGGGCGAGTAAATCTTCCGAGCCCGCTTTTTGGGCGGCAGCCGCTTTCGTTTGGTCACAGTCAACATTCAACCCATGCAAAAGTGCGGAAGCCCGCTCGATCAGTAAGGGCGATACTCTAAGCGTTCAAGTCTGAAATTATGAAAGCGCCGTTGAATCGGATAGAAATTCGTTGGGCCTGGCGGATCCCTAACACACGCTGTACGCTGCAGCCACGACCCACGCCGTTTTTGCCGGGTCTTTCGCGTAAAACGACAACCAGTAAGGCCGATTGACCACGATCATAAACATTCCGCCGTTCCTTGCACTGGAACGCCAGTGGTAGATAATGCGGCCGTCAGTTCTCGACACTTCCTTCAGTTCGGACACTTTCCCCGTGAACGCCTTGGTGTGTTTTGCCAGTTCCTCGGCCGCAACCCGTTGGGGGTCGTCTAACGCCCAACCGCGCTCGCCACCCTCAGCTTTATTCTGCTGGTCGATCAGCTCCGAAAATACTTCGTCGTAAAGGAACCTATAAGTGTTATCACATCCTTCGCGCTTACGGTTTGGCTGTTCGACGGAAGAACTGTGATCCAGACCCGGCTGATCCCGTACATCAACGGACAGGACCTGCTGAATCGCAAAAAGGCTAGCCATTCCCATGTGTCCGAAGCCGGTCCAGCCCTCTTTCCCATTCGGATATTTCGTCTTCTCGCCCGAAAAAAATCTCCCGACCAGGCGGGCGCGAACCATCGCACCATATGGCCGCGGTCCGAGCGCCTTATCGAAATTAGCGTACGGTTCGTCGACCATAAGCGGCACGGTTATTCCCTCAACAACAAGATCTTCAGGGCGTAGCTTTTTCGGGGTAAACCCACAGCAATACATGACTCCCGTACCACCTTTGCCTCCGACATCGACCCAAATGCGAAATCGTGAATCACACCCGGGGTCGAACAAGATCGAATCTTCAAACCCGCGGGTCACGAAACCCGTGACTTCGATCAGCTTGTGATTAAAGGCCCCCGGATCTTTTAGGACATCGCAGATACTGGTCTTTTCAGGTTTTGATTCGATCTTTTCCTGGGCCCGGCAGGCGATGGGCAAAGCGAACATCGCTAGAGGGAGCGCGATGCGAATCAAAAACGAGCTTCGGTCTTTCGCCATACAATTTTTCCTCGGATTAACTTAAACGGTGAACGGGTTTTGTTCGGTGAACTTGCAACGCTAGTCCAATTACTCATTTATAGCGAACAATTCTTTAAAACTACCAGCGTTTCGTGTTCAACGGGCTTACCAACCGTACTTTTGCTTGTCGACGTGACGTTTGATTCAATTTGATCGCTATTCTGTCGCCGTCGATAATTGGCCTTCGGTTTCTATCGCCGGGGGTACCGACTTCCCCTGGGCCTTCACATCCAGCGGTCACGTGATGAAACCGTAAATATCATTAAAATCGTAAAAAGCTTAAAGACCGTAAAAAGCGTTGTAGACAGTAGAAAGTTGACGGTAGACAGTAGGCGAGGGCCGAAGAGAAATGGATAATTGCCAATGGAAAATGAATAACGAAAAGGCAAAGCTGTTAGCCGTTGGCGGTTGGCCGTTAGCCAGAAGGAAATGGTGCCTCGCGGAGCGTCTGGCTGCTCACAGCTTACTGCTCACTTCCGCAAAAACGCTTCGTCCCTAATTCGGTACGTTAAGTTTGGTCAAATTTGTCGTTTTGCTTAGTACTTTGCAGAAAAAGGTGGTCCACACGTGTCTGTCTCATTTTCGATTTGCAACGTTCCACGTAGAACATTCTAAGGAAAAACCGACGAGGAGAAGGAAAGATAAGTAGAAAAGGGAGACGTCATGCTCGCCGAGCGTCCGACTACTGTCTACTTCGTTTTAAGATAGCTATAATGCGTTCTGTTGCAGATCGTCATTGGATCGAGAAGGAGGTTGCCGGGAATCGGGCCTCTTCAAGTAAACCTATCTCGTGTTACTTTCGTATCAATTTATTACAGCATTATTAGAAGCGCCGACGAGAATTCGTTGAACTTGGTGTTTTCATGGGTATTCGAGGCAATTGATGAAGCTTGCAAGTGTTATCGGTCATACGCTTGACGACAAATATTTGATCGAAAGGCAGCTGGGCAAAGGCGGCATGGGCGCGGTGTTTCTGGCCACGCACGTCGGAACGGGCCGGCATGTTGCCGTCAAGATCATCATGCCGCAGTTCATGGCCCAGGACGAATTCGTCGAACGCTTTCGCCGTGAAGCCCGCGCTGCCGGCCGTTTGCGCCATCCTAACGTAGTTGACGTGACCGATTTCGGTTTTGCCCACCATGGCGGCGAACGCGTCGCCTACCTGGTGATGGAATATTTGGACGGATGTACTCTGGACGAGGTGCTGGAGGAAGAAGAGCGCCTACCGCTTAGTTGGGTCGTGGATATTTTAGAGCAGACCTGCTCGGCCGTAGATGAAGCGCATCAACAAGGCATCATTCACCGCGACCTCAAACCCGATAACATTTGGTTGGAACCTAATCGGCGCGGCGGCTTTACCGTTAAGGTACTGGATTTCGGCATTGCTAAGTTGGAAGAGGTGGGAGCCAACGAGGATGCAAACTTTGACGCGTCAGCTTCGACTTTGGTCGGTATGCCGCTGAACGCGAGCGCGGTTAGCGCTTCACGCCTGCATTCTGAAGACGCCGCGACCATGATCACGGGCGCCTCTGATAGTCCCGTCACTAACGTGGAAGCGGGTGCCGTTGGCGCGGCCCGTGCGCGTGCGGTCGAAACCGAGTTTTCCGAAGGGGCCACCCTCTTGAATCCGCCATCGATATCGTCTGGTGCCGTACACTCAACGCCGGTCGATCGCGAAGGACCGACGCAGATCCTCGGCACGCGCTACACCGATGAACGGGATACCCAATCGACCAATGCGCACAGTTCGCTGACCCGTGTGGGCGCGTTGCTGGGCACACCGCTCTATATGTCGCCCGAGCAATGTCACGGTA
>JBDSEC010000360.1:0-6490 GCA_039920205.1 Pyrinomonadaceae bacterium | reverse complement strand
GGCTACAACAGGTAATTGGAAATCTGCTGTCAAACGCGGTGAAATTCACCCCGGGTGGCGGCCGCATCGACGTGGAATTAAACCGACTCGGCCAGCAGGCACAAATTCAAGTCCGCGATTCCGGCCTCGGTATCGACGCCGAATTGCTGCCGCGAATTTTCGACCGGTTCGATCAGGCCGGCCAAACCAGTACGCGACGGCATGGTGGTTTAGGATTAGGACTTTCGCTGGTTCATCAGTTGGTCGGTTTGCACCACGGTTCGGTGCGCGCCGAAAGTTCCGGCGAGGGCAAGGGAGCGACCTTTGTTATTCAATTGCCGTTGCGGTCGGACGCCTCAACCACCGCTAACCCAACACCGGCCCGCGGACCATTGGGATCGAATACGGGTCCGTTGGATGCAAAGCAGTTATCATTGGCCGGATTCAATATTCTCGTCGTCGATGATGACCCCGATGCACGCGAATTGACGTCATTACTATTGCGCCAACACGGCGCCGAGGTTAGACCGGCGGCTTCCGCAGCCGAGGCCTTTTCGACGTTGGCCGCGTCGGCCGACTTTCTACCGGACCTGCTCCTATCTGATATTGGAATGCCGGACGAGGATGGATATTCTCTGATCACTCGAATTCGGGTCCTTGAGTCCGCAAGCGACGGACGGATTCCGGCGATCGCACTTACGGCATTTGGGAGTAACGAAGATAGGGCACGCGCGTTCTCGAGTGGCTTTGATGCTCACCTGACTAAGCCGGTCGAGCCCAATCAATTGATAGCCGAGATCGCGCGGCTCGCACCGCAGGGAAAAGCGCGGAGGGTAGACCGCTAATAGGTGAAAGCGAAATGGCAAATAGTGTTTTAGTAATTGACGACGACCCCGAGATGTTGGGACTCGCCGAGTTTCACCTACGCTCGGAAGGTTACGATGTAGCGACGGCGGTTACCGGTGCGCGCGGCCTCGAGCTCGCGGCGGAGCGCCGTTTCGACGTCGCCTTGGTCGATCTGAACTTGCCTGACCAGCCGAACGCCGACGGACTGACGGTGGTGAGCAAGATCAAAGAGATGTCGCCGGATGTCGAGATCATCGTCGTCACCGGCTTTAGCTCGGTAACTCGCGCCGTTGACGCGATCAAAGCTGGAGCATTCTATTTCGTCGAAAAACCGGTCGAATTCGAAGAGTTGCTCATCCTGATCGGCAAGGCCGTCGAACGTGGCCAGCAAGCCACCGAGATCAAGCAACTACGAGGACGCCTTTCCACGCGTGATGCCTACTTCAGCATCATCGGCAGCAGCAAGGCGATGCAGAACATTTACGAAACGATCGACAGCGTCGCCGAATCGGACGCCAACATTCTGATCGCGGGTGATTCGGGTACAGGTAAGGAATTGATCGCCAATGCGATCCACTTCAAGAGTCTTCGTTCCAAGAAACCGTTCGTCAAGATCAATTGTTCGGCCCTGCCGAAAGAGCTGATCGAATCGGAATTATTTGGCCATACCAAGGGCGCCTTTACCGGTGCGCAATCGGATAAGATCGGATTGATCGGCCAGTCCGAGGGCGGCAGCTTAATGTTGGACGAGATCGGCGAGATGCCGCTTGAACTTCAACCGAAGTTGCTTCGGGTGTTGCAGGAACGGGTTTATTTCCGCCTCGGCAGCGAAAAAGCTCAGACGGCGAACTTTCGCTTGATCTCCGCCACCAACCGAGACCCGTTGGACGCCGTGCGCGAGGGCGTTTTGCGCGAAGATCTTTACTACCGCATAAACACGATCGAGATCCGCGTACCACCGCTGCAAGAACGCGCGGACGACATTCCGCACTTGGCCAACCACTTCCTAGAAGTGTATGGAGATAAATATGGACGGCCCCGCCAAAAGCTTTCGCAGACGGCCTACGAGCGGCTGTTCAATTACAGTTGGCCCGGCAATGTGCGCGAGTTGCAGAACGTAATGGAGCGTGCGGTATTGCTTACCAAGGGCGAAGTTATTGATGATTCGGTCTTTCCTTTCGCCAAGTCCGCCGCGGGTGTTGCCGCGGCTAACGTTATCCGCATCGATGCGTCGACTGCGAATGGCTCTGCGGCAGCCGCAATGCCGGCGGTTTCGGCGGCTTTGCCGGATACCGACGACAGTTCACGTTTGGACCAGATCGGACGGGCCATCGTGAGTGGGGTCCCTGATCCAAAACCAGGCACCACCGGCGAAGACGTGTTCAAGCAATTAGAGGTCGCGGTCGTCACGGCGGCTTTGGAACGAACCCGCGGCAACAAGCAAGCCGCGGCGGCATTGTTGGGCCTTTACCGTCCACGGTTGTATAGCATGATCAAGCGTCACAACTTGGGAGATGGTAAATAGCCTTTTCTGGAGTCAGCCGATCATACTAAGTTCGACTCACAAGTGACGGTTCCCTCGGTTACTCTCCTCACCGGAACAATCCGTCGACAAAGCCGATCTGATAGACCATAAGCAGGCCAAAACCAAGACTGAACAGACCGGCAGCGCCGCGCATGGTGAGATTTATTCGCAGGAACCTGGCCGCGGTCAGGTGCATCGGCAACCCGACCAACAGGCTCATAAGCATCATGCCACCGATCGATCCGACGCCAAATACGATGATATAAGCCATTCCGAGCAACGGTGACGAGATGGTCCCTAGCACCAACAACATCAACGCGGCGCTACCGGCCAGGCCGTGGATCATTCCTACTACCAGCGGACGCGTGCTGAACCGATAACCGCGCGGCCCCGCTGGTCGAACTTCTTCCGTTCGCGATTCGTGAAGATGTGGGTGGGCATGCAAGCGTGCACCATGTTGATGCGCATGAAGATGTAGGCGGCCACCGCGCCAGAGTTTTCGAACCGCATTCACCCCTAAAGTTATCAGCATAAGCGCCACGACGAATTCCAATGCCAGCGCCACGCGTTCGCCGATCTGAATGTGCAGTACGATCACGATCACGCCGGCGGCCAGCAGCGAGAGCGTGTGGCCGATGCCCCACAACCCACCAACGATCGAAGAACTGATCAGACTTTTGCGTTCGCTGACAATGGTCGATACGGCGGCCACATGATCCGCCTCGAGGGCGTGTTTAAGTCCGAACACGAGACCCAAACCGAGGATCGATGCGGTTGAGATCGCGCCGCGGTTCGCGGTCTGGGTGGCAAAGAGCAGCCCCATATCAAGTCCGGCGCCGGCCAGTGCTTCATAGCAAATGACCGCACCAACTCCGGCGATGACCAGCGCGCTCAGTGCCGGCAAAATTTGCACCAAGCGGCCGCCGGTCAGCTTCCGGCCTCGCTCTTTCAAAAGCTTCCCCGCGAAGACAAAGGCCAATCCAATTCCCGTCAAGGTTCCCGCCAACCCCACGCTAAACGCGATCACGAGTAATAAACCGTACCCGACGCGGTGCAAAGCGATCGCCGAAAGCAACACCACGAGCGCCGAAGGACAGGGCAATAGTCCGCCCGAGATACCTAAAGCCAATAGACTGCGCCAGGTGACGCCGCCACCTTCTGCACCCGGCGGAAGATGCGAGTGTGAACCGCCGTCTCCGTGCGAGTGCCAGCCGTCGCCGTGGTCGTGCCCATGTTGGCCTTGCTCGTTGGCATGATCATGATGGTGAAGATGCCCGGATGCTCGAAGACCCAGCGCGGTTCGCAATCGACGAAGGAACAAGGTTAGTCCGATCGTAACGACGATCCCGCCGGAGATCAGACTAAGTATCGGGAAAAGGCGCTCGGGCAAGACGTACCGTGAAGCAAACAATGTCACTAACCCCAAGGCAAAAACGCCCAGCGTATGGGTGATCGTGACGGTCATACCGAGAAAGGCCGCATGCCGGGCCGTTCCGCGCGAACCAACCAGGTACGCACCGACCACGGTTTTGCCATGTCCCGGGGACAACGCGTGTAGCGCACCAAGGCCCAGCGCGATCAGCAGACCTAACAAAACTAAGCCCGGTGTCAACTTCGGGATAGCGATCAATTCCGCCAATCGGTCGCGGGCCTGGACTATCGTTTGGCCGTCGCGGCTACGCAGTATCCTAGAACCAGCTGGCGCAGCACCCCGGGCAAACGACAGCTCGACGACTCGTTCAGCCAAGGGCGCGGTCAGCATATCTTCGGGGTAAGTCCGCAGCTCGTCGGTTAATGAGGTCCCGAACGCATCCGTGTCGAAGACACTAATGCCGGCAGCCGGAGCGATCACCACCTCGCGCCAGCCCAGGCGGTCCGCATGATTCAGATCTTCCAATCGTATCCGCCGCGAACCATTTGTGCTGGCGGACGATAACTGCGCTTCATAGTCGCATTCGATGCGCCAGGTCGATAGGCCCCCGGCACCGCGCTGGGGCACCAGTCTCTTTCGCGTTAAACTCAGCGGCACTTTAACCGCATCCACAGTTAGCAGCAGTCCGTCTGCGTACTGACCTGCGGCTTGCGTCAGATACACCTCGATCTCGGCGGGCTCGGCCTGGCCGTCGCCATCCGTGTCCGCTATTTGCATCTCTTGGAATGCGGAAATCTCGGCCAAGTCCACCACGAAATGGACCCGCACGCGCGCGGCTTCAATTTCAAGCTTCGTAAAGTGATTGATGGTGAAGTTCCCTAAAGGGTGAGCCGTAACGAATGCGGCTGAGCCCAAGACCATCACGACCGCCAACACGAGCGATCCGACTGAAACGGACTTGAAAATTCCCGTCATAAAACTCTTCCTCGAGCAACATGTTTTCCTGGCTATGTCCTGCGGCAGCGATCGACGATCTAGGCAGCGAGTTCCCGCAAGGTGCGGCGCGCGGTGGCGGCCTGCAAAAAGTTGAATGACGCATCGGTTCGAAGCGCCAGACCAAGATATTTTTGGGCGCCCGGACGATCACCCAGACGTTCGGCGATCAAGCCGGCGTGGTAATACAAACGCGCGTCCTTGGTTCCCAGGCGGAGCGCTTCGGTCATCGCCGTTTTCGCCTCGGCGAACAAACCCTGCTTGTAGAGACACCAGGCCAATACATCGCAAGTATAAATATCCGAACGCGCCGCCCGTTCCCGGCGGGCAATGGCCAAAGCCTCGTCCAATTTCAGACCATGGTCGGCCAGGTATAACGCCAACTGTCGTGAATAGGAACTCGCGCTGGCCCCGGAACGCTCAATGAATTCCGTGAGTTCGTATTGCCTATTCGCTTCGTCGTTTCTTCCGAGCTGTGCCAGTAGATCGCCATACGCACTAACCACATCAGGCAGGGGAACGCGAGCTTGCGCCTGCCGATATAATTCCAAAGCGTTGGTTGTGTCGCCGGCCGCCGCGCGCGCCTTTGCCTTCGCGGAAAGCGCCAAGTAGTAATCCGGAAAGCCGGACAAAGCCGCGTCAAATTCATGCTCGGCTTCGTCGCGCTTACCCACATTCATCAATTGCAATCCCAAGTGCACGCGGCACCAAGCAGCGCTCTCGGGGCTATTTGGATCCGAGATTTTCACCGCGATTCGCATCGCCTCGATCGCGCCTTCGGGATCACCATGCAATTCGCGCAAATACGACACTCGCGAATAAGCCGCGGTATCCGGCCTAAGGTCCATCATCTTCTGAGCAGATTCAATGGCTTCGGGATAAGCGCCCAGTTCGACCTGCGCGTCGGTTATCGCGCCATAGATGTCAGCGTTAGCCGGTCGCAACGCCTGTGCCTTCCGCGCCACCTCCAAACCCTCGGCAAAACGGTGAAAGGTAAGCAATAGCGTGGCCTGTAGCCGCAAAGTATCATATTCTTCACTGCGCAAATTTAACGACCGCTGAAGCGCAGCTTCGGCCTGGGCGTTAAAGCCAAAATCACCGGTCTCGCGGGCTTTTTGCATATAGGCCGACGCCAACAAATTATAGCCGTCCGGACTATCCGGTGATCGCTTGATCAGTTCTTCACCTTTGCGCAATTGACGGTCGGTCGGCGAATCGCCGGTTTTGTTTTCGGCGATGACCGGCGGCTGGTAAGCTGCGGTATTGGTGCGGATCCAGCGCATGCCAAACCAAACCGCGGCGGTGCCGGCCACCAAAACTAACGTGATCGAGATCAGCTTCTTGTGCATACAATTTCTAATCGAATGAATGAATGAATGACGGCGACCGTGCCCAGTTGGTCCACAGAATTCCGCCCGGGGAATCAACTAGAGCTAGTTCCCTCACCTGAAGACGGCCGCCCCATTTGTTGGTTCGGACCGGCACTTATCTTCCGAAAAGCGCCGGCCCGAACGGTTTACTTACGACCCGGTTGCGGCGTTCCCAGATAAGGAAAACCCGGCAAATAGGGCACGTCATTGCTGTCAACCCCATCGCCCAACACGTTGTTGGGCGCTTTGTTGGTGGCTGGCGTGAACGGCGTACCACCGGCCATCGCCCGCAGGGCAATGTCGGTCACGTCGTCTCCCACCCGCCGGCCATTGGGGAAACCGGCCAGATCGCCACCCAACAATCCCAGCCGGCTTTGTTGAGCCATCGGGGTCACGGGAATGGCC
>JBDSEC010000359.1:0-12052 GCA_039920205.1 Pyrinomonadaceae bacterium | reverse complement strand
TAAGACCATCGTTGGATTCGGGGCCGAGCATTCCAGCTTAGGGCCAATGCTGATCGATGTGGTCGCGGCAAACAATTTGTTGATCATCCCTGATCCCATGCCGGACGAAAAGGCGTTCTATCGATCGGACCATTACATGTTCGTCAAGAAGGGCGTACCGGGATTGATGCTTTTGGGCGCTCCCGCGGGCGATTCAAAAATATGGGTCGAACGCATGAAGACTTGGGAGAAGACCGACTACCACCAACCGGGCGATGTGGTCAAACCCGACTGGAATTGGGAAGGACCGCGCATGGTCGCGATCGTAATGGCCCAAATGGGGTGGCGGATCGGCAATGCCGACGCAATGCCCGCCTGGGTACAACGATCGCCGTTCAATCGTGAACGCGGGACGAACGAACCGGCACCGCCAGAGCCGTAGACGCTGGCTCGTAATCGTTTGAGGGTAAGTGAATGGAAAACTTGACCGATCTTGACCTGCACTATTTGCGCCAAGCCCTGGCGATGGCGCGCAATGCGCGTGATAGCGGGAATCATCCGTTCGGCGCGGTGTTGGCCGACAGTAATGGCCACATGTTGGCCGAGGCCGGTAACACGGTGATCACGACGCGCGATTGTACGGCGCATGCCGAGATGAATCTACTACGCATCGCCTCGCCCCAATACGATCCGGCCACCTTGGCGCTCTGTACGCTCTACACCAGCACCGAGCCCTGTTCCATGTGTTCCAGCGCGATCTTTTGGAGCGGCATTTCGCGCATCGTTTTTGGCGTCGGCGCTGACCGCTTGTATGAAATGACCGGACAGCCGGACCGGTTGCTTTTGTCGTGCCGCGATCTGTTCGCCCAAAGTACCTGTCACGCCGAGATCATTGGGCCGGTAATGGAAGAAGAAGCGGTTCAGGTGCACGAGGGGTTTTGGACCAGCGCGTAACAATTTTCACCACAAACCGCACGGAGAGCGCAGAGATGGATTGGGTCATTGAGTGATTGAATCATTGTTTCATCGGATCGAGTCTTAGTTCACGTTGAGCGGGTATTAACAAGAAACGGTTTCGGCCGAACCGTTGATTTCAATGACTCAATCAATTAATGACCAAATCCCTCAATTCTTCTCCGTGCTCTCTGTGCGCTCTGTGGTGCAATCTGGTTTGATAGGCATTCGAGTCTGGCGTCGCTTGCCCCCTTGTCGCCGCGCACTTCCATTGCCATAATCACCGGGCACGTTTTCAATTTCCGATAAAGGGTGGACCGTAACCTGAATTCATCCCCAACCAACGACAATCCGCTACGTGATGGCATGCAGTTCGAAGTCTCGGCCGACCCCTGTGTGGTCGTCATCTTTGGCGCGTCCGGCGACCTGACCAAACGCAAACTGGTACCCGCTTTGTTTCGCTTAATGAAGCAGCGCTTGGTACCCGCCGAATTTGCCGTGCTCGGGTCTGCGCGGCAGGTGATGGGCGACGACGAATTCCGCGACGCCATGCGCGAAGCGCTGGTCAAATATAGCGACGACCAGAGCGTGGACGAAACCGTTTGGGAAAGCTTTGCTAAGGGGTTGTATTACCTGCCGGGTGAGTTTGGGGATCCCGAAACCTATAAAAAACTGAAAGAAAAGTTAGACGCGATCGATGCCGAACGCGGCACGCGCGGCAACCGCATCTTCTACTGCTCGACGGCGCCGCAATTCTTTTCGACCATCGCGGAGCAACTGGGCGCGGCCGGATTGGCCCAACCCGGATCGGACCAAAGCTGGGTTCGGGTCATTGTCGAGAAACCTTTTGGCCATGATCTGGCCAGCGCGCGCGCCTTGAATGAAAGCCTGGCGGCGGTCTTTCACGAAAACCAGGTCTATCGCATCGACCACTATTTGGGCAAAGAGACAGTGCAGAATCTGTTGGTATTCCGTTTCGCCAATAGCATTTTCGAACCCATCTGGAACCGGCAGTATATCGACCATATTCAGATCACCAACGCCGAGGCGATCGGTGTCGAAGGCCGCGGCGGTTATTACGAAGGTACCGGCGTTGTGCGCGACATGCTGCAGAACCACGTCTTTCAGGTGACGTCGCTGATCGCGATGGAGCCGCCGGCGTCGCTGGGCGCATCGGGCGTGCGCGACGAGAAGATCAAAGCGATGCAGGCGATACGTCCCGTCTCAGCCGCGGAAGTTGATGATTTTGCGGTTCGGGGACAGTACGGTTCTGGGTTCGTGTTGGGTGAAAAGGTTCCGGGCTATCGCGAAGAGACGGGTGTGGCGCCCGATTCGGCGACTGAGACCTATGCGGCGGTCAAACTCTATTTCGACAATTGGCGCTGGGCGGGCGTGCCTTTTTACATTCGTTCGGGCAAGCGCATGCCGCGACGCGTCACCGAGATCGCCATCCAATTTCGCGATGTGCCGCATCGGCTATTCACCATGAATGACGAGGCGTTAGAGCCTAACTGGTTGATCATCCGGGTGCAGCCGCACGAGGGGATCACCCTTCGGTTCGGCGCGAAGCTGCCGGGATTGGCCACGCGTATCCGCGAAGTGAATATGGATTTTCGCTATGGCTCGTCGTTTGGCGTTGATGTGCCCGAGGCCTACGAACGATTGCTGCTGGATTGCATTCTGGGTGATTCAACCTTGTATGCGCGGCGCGACATGACCGAACGTGGTTGGGAGATCGTCACGCCGATCTTGGAGCATTGGGCCAATACCGTTCCCGAGTTCCCCAACTACGCCGCTGGTTCGGTGGGACCGGCGGCCGCCGACGAGATGTTAGAGAAGGAAGGCCGCCGTTGGCGCAAGCTTTAAACGTACGGCAGACCGCGATCGTACGACAGACTGTTAATCTGTCGATTCATGATTCGGATGGAGTATTTTTGAAAGTACCGGACTTCTTCGGCACGGAGATTCGACCAACTAACAGCTTGTCGGACGGGGGTACGACAGACTGTCAGTCTGTCGATTCTAGTTGCGCTGGTTGCCCATTTGAAACAACCCGGTTTTTTTGGTACGGAGATTCGATGAGCTAACAGCTTGTCGGACGGGGGTACGACAGACTGTTAGTCTGTCGATTCATGATTCGGCGAGAGCCCGTTAATTGTGAACGGGAAACTTTAGCTGCCGCCTCGACAGGTTAACCACCGGTCGTACGTTTTATGGATACTGGCCAGATCAACAATCAAATTCACCTGCCCGCGCGTGAGATCCTAGATGTTAACGGTATCGAGCGCGAGCTGAATCATTTGTGGACCTCAGCCGCCGTCGGCGATAAGGACGATGATGGCAGCGTCATGCGCGCCCGCGTGTTGAATCTGCTGGTGCATGTGGACAGTGATGCCGCATTGCAAACCGTAAATGCGCTGCTCCCGGACGTTACGGCCGCCCATCCATGCCGCGCCATCGTGATGATGGGTGACGAAAAGGGCGCAGACCAGGACATCGAGGTCTATCTTTCCCTGCAGTGTCGCCCGGTACTATCGGCGCACGACCGGCGTCTTTGTTGCGAAGCGGTGACGTTAGAGGCACGCGGTCGCTTTGCGGTCGAATTACCCAGCGCGGCCACGCCGCTGATGGTGCCCGACCTGCCGGCGATCCTCTGGTGGCATGGTGATGTGGAATTTGACGATCCCGTTTTTCGCACTTTGAATCGGGTGATGAATCGCGTGGTCTTCGATTCCGCGAACTTCGCGGAAACCCATCACGATATCGAGGGATTGGTCGAGTTTTGGGATCGGCAACGGGCGACCGACGCACGGCTGAGCGATCTGAATTGGAACCGGCATTCCGCCTGGCGATCGCTGATCGCGGCGTTCTTCGATGGACCGGAAAACCGTTTGCAGTTGGATCGATTAGAGCGAGTCGAGATCGATTGCATTCGGCCCACCTCGGATCCAACCGCGGTCCCGCCGCAAGGGCTGATCCTGGCGGGTTGGTTTGCCGGTTGTTTGGGCTGGACCACCAGGCCGGATGCTCCGCTTCTTCAAGTTAACGATACTTGGCAAATTACCTTGGTTGGCCAGGATCGCGAGGTTCAGTTCGTCTGGCGATTTGTCGACCATGCCGATCCGGGCGAATGCGAGATCGTGCGCGTCGAATTGATCTGTTCGGAAAACGACGACGCGGCACATTTCGAAGTTGCGCTGTCGTCCAACGGGTACCACCTGGAAACCGATACCAAGGGTGATTCGATCACCCGCGCGCCCCGGGTGTTGAACTGCCCTAACACGGATACCGCCCATCTATTGGCGGCGGAACTGAATGCGGGCGGTCAGGATCTGGTACTCGAACGGTCGGTGCGCGCGGCGGCGGCGATGATCGGCCCGCGTTCGTAGCCTCTTCAAGTGGAATCGTTAGCCAACACTCAACTTACCGTAAGCGCGCCACCGTTCAGAGTAACGCCTTTCAGGCGTGATGACCTTCGCAAACACTCAACTTACCGCAAGCGCGCCACGGTTAAGAGTAACTATCTTGGCGTGATGACCGTTATCTTTCAGCAAGTTCGGGTTTCAACGCCTTCACGTCTGAAAGGCGTCACTCTGGACTGTCACGCGTTAATTGTAAATTGAAAATAACCCCGATAACCGGCGTCGCATCACTGCGGCCCGGATCGGCACTATTTGCTTAGCTTCTCACCCAATCCGTCCCATTCCTTTGTCGTTCGTCACAATTCCGTTTCGCTCCTAAATAATAAGTAATAGGCTCGATCTCAAATCTGGTTGATCCTTTATGTAGGGATTTATCCAATCATAAAACAGGACAACAAATTTGGAGGACATCAATGAGAAAATTCATAACATTCATTTTAGTTTTATTTCTTTCGGGCGTTCCGGCAGCGAACGCACAAACGAAAGGCAGGAGCATCAAGGGATCGGCTACTGTTGCAGCGGTGCCGAAATACGGCAACACCGACGGCATCACGGCCGAGCAAATGCGAAAGTACCTGACCTTTATCGCTTCCGACGAACTCGAGGGCCGGGACACGCCTTCACGGGGGCTGAACGTCGCCGCGATGTACATCGCCGAGCACCTGGAACGCTGGGGTATAAAGCCCGCCGGCGACAACGGAACGTACTTTCAAAAATTCGCGATCAAGCGCAGTAAGGTCGACGCGGCCGGTACGAGGCTGGATCTGAACGGCCAGAATTTTGCATACGGCGATGATTTCCTCGCGAATTTTGCCGCCGGCAATGCATCGGGCAACGTCGTTTACGCCGGCACGGGCTGGGTGATAAAAACGAAAGGCGTGGATTCCTACGCGGGCATTGATGTAAAAGACAAGATCATAATCGTAACGGGCGGCTTTCCGAAAGGTACAACCTCGGCTGATCTACAGGGTGGGAAGAACGGCGTCGATTGGTTTAGCCCCGGTGCATACGGGCTTGCAAACGGCGCGAAGGCGGTGATCACTTTCCCGAGTTTTGGCGGTATCGCCAATTGGCAGGGAACCCGCTGGACGCAAGCCGAAAGAGGAGGCGTTTCTTACGGACCCGACGCCGCCAAAGCCGTACCGACAATTACGGCGTCGCCCAGGTTGCTTAACGTACTTTTCCAGGGGGAGAAAGCCAGCGCCTCAGCTATCTTCAATAAGGCGGCGGCCGACGACCCCGTCGCGGCCTTTGAGCTAAAGCCCGAAAAGCGCATCAATCTGAATGTCGCTCTCAAATACGAACAGACCGGCTCGCAGAATGTCGTCGGCATTCTTGAAGGATCGGATCCCGTACTGAAAAATGAGTATGTCGCGGTCGGTGCTCATTACGACCATGTCGGCTCGAACCCTTACGCCCCCGGCGAGGACAAGATATGGAACGGCGCGGACGATGACGGCTCGGGAACGGTCGCCGTGATGTCGATGGCAGAGGCTTTTTCGAAGGGCCTGCGGCCCAAACGCTCGATGCTCTTTATCTGGCATGCGGGCGAGGAGCACGGCCTCTGGGGCAGCGAGTATTTCTCGAACAACCCGACGGTACCGATCACCTCTATCATCACCGAGCTCAATATAGATATGATCGGGCGTTATCAGAATCCGGGCGACGAAAATCATCCGCAAAACAAGGAATTACCTAAACCCGGCGAGATCTTCCTGATCGGTTCGAAAATGATGAGCACTGAACTAGGCGATGTCAGCGAAGCTACTAATAAAGGCTTTCTCGATCTGAGCTTTAACTACAAGTACGACGATCCCAAAGACCCGGAGCGGTATTTCTATCGTTCGGACCATTTCAACTACGCTCGCAAGGGCGTGCCGATCATTTTCTATATGGACGGCAACCACGCCGACTATCATCAACCCTCGGACACGATCGACAAGATCAATTTCGTGGAGATGGAAAAAGTGACGCGGACGATCTTTGCGACGGGTTGGGAACTGGCAAACCGTCCGGTACGTCCGAGAGTGGATAAACCTCTTCCGGCGTCTGTTACTGGTAATTGAGTCAACTTACCGTAAGCGCGAAACGGTTCAGAGTTACGCATCTTCAGGCGTGATGACGTCTCGACCGAACATGACTGTTTGAAACGGACATCACGCCCGAAAGGCGTTACTCTGAACTATTGCGCGTCAATTTTAAGTTGTGTAATAGGCAACGCCATCACGCCTGAAAGGCGTAACTCTAAACTGTTGCGCGTTATTTTTAGGTTGTGAGATATACAACATTATCACGCCTGAAAGGCGTTACTCTGAACTGTTGCGCGTCAATTGTAAGTTGGTAATAACTCGATCAGCGGCGATGACCCGCCCCTATTGTTATTTACGGCTTGGGTGTAGCTTTCGGCTGGGGTTTGTTGTTCGTGTTTCCGCCGTTGTTGCCCACGTTAACGTTGTTCTCGTCGGGTACATTCGCGTTCTTGTTTCGTTTACCGGCGGTCTTTTGCTGGTTTACTTCGCTGTCGATCCGGTCCTTACCCTCTTGGGCTTTTTGCAGCGCGTCTTGCGCCGAATAATTATCCGGGTCCAATTCGACCGCTTTCTTCAGTGCATTCACCGCGTCGGCGTAGCGGGCAGTTTTGATCAAGGCCAGACCTAATTCGAAAAAAGCTTCACCGTAATCCGCCTTTATTTTGGTGGCCAAGCGAAAAGTTTCGGCGGCTTCGTCGTAGCGTTTCAATTGCTTGTAGGCCAACCCCAAATTGAACCGGTCCGTGGCGTCCTTGCCGTCCGAAGTGATCTTTTTGCGATATTGCTCCACCGCAACCTTATATTCCTTGTCCGCGTCGTCGGTTCGACCCATAACGTCATAGGAAAGGCCCAGGCGCAGATGGCCCTCGGGGAATTCCGGCTGCAGCTTCACCGCGGCCTCAAACGCTTCGGTCGCCTCGTCATCGCGATCATGCTTTTGCGCATCCATTCCCAGATTGAAATAGGCGGGTGCATCCAAGCCGGGCGGGATAAGCGAGACTTTGGCCGGTTTAACATTGGCCGAGTTGGTGTTGGCGGTCTTTTTACGGCATGCGGTCGGAACCGCTACCAAAGAGATCCCCGCGACCAGCAGGAGCAGAAATTTTCCCGAACGAATCATAATGAGACCGTAAATATAGCGTGTCTTTTATCCCGGGGGCCAGGCTAACGGCCGGCCGCCCAACAGATGCACATGCAGATGAAAAACCGACTGTCCCGCATCTGCACCGGTGTTGATAACGGTCCGGTAACCGGCGGTCAAGCCTTCTTTAGCAGCAATCGTTGAGGCCGCTCGAACGGCATGGCCAATAATTGATTCCTGTTCCGGAGTAGCCTCATCCAACGAGCCAAAATGTTCGCGGGCAATGATCAAGACGTGCGTGGGCGCCTGCGGATTCAGATCACGGAAGGCCACGCAATGTTCATCCTCGAAAACCTGGGTCGAAGGGATCTCGCCGCTGACGATGCGGCAGAATAAACAGGATCGATCAGACATTCGCTTGAACTAATTCTTTAATCGTTCGATGTTAGCACCCACCGAGCGCAGTTTGCGCACAATGCGCTCGTAGCCGCGGTCGATGTGATAAACGCGTTCTATGATCGTCTCGCCATCCGCCGCCAGCGCGGCCAGAACCAATGACGCCGACGCGCGCAGGTCCGACGCTTGCACCGTGGCGCCGCTCAATTTCGTTGGACCGCCTACCGTTGCCCGGCTACCTTCGATATGGATACTCGCTCCCAAGCGCTGCATTTCGGACGCGTGCATAAACCGATTCTCGAAAATCGTTTCGTGGATCACCGCATCGCCCTCGGCCTGGGTCATCAGCGCCATGTATTGCGCCTGCATATCCGTGGGAAATAACGGATGCGGTTCGGTCGTTAGATCGCGCGAACGCAACCCGCCGGCGGAACGGCAAACGCGTAACGTACTCTGGTTGACCTCTTCGATCTCAACGCCCGCTTCACGCAATTTTTCGATGACAGCCGTGATATGCTCCGGTTGGCAACCGGTGATCTCTAACTCGCCGCCGGTAATGGCCGCGGCGACGATAAACGTTCCGGTCTCGATACGGTCCGGGATGATCGTGTGTTCCGCGCCGCCCATCGTTTCTACCCCTTCGATGGTCATCACCGAAGTGCCGGCGCCGTTGATCCGCGCGCCCATCTTATTCATCAACTCGGCCAGATCTTCGATCTCCGGTTCGCAGGCCGCGTTGTTGATGGTTGACGTGCCCTCGGCCAAAGCCGCGGCCATCATTACATTTTCGGTTCCGGTCACGGTGACCTTGTCAAAATTGATCGTGGCGCCGCGCAAACGCCCGCCATCCGGGGCTTTGGCCAAGACATAGCCGGCTTCCAAACTGACCGTTGCGCCCAAGGCTTCGAACGCACGAAGATGCAGGTCGATCGGCCGCGTACCGATCGCGCAACCACCAGGCAATGAAACCTTGGCCTGACCAAAACGAGAGAGCAGCGGCCCGAGAGCCAGCACACTCGCGCGCATGGTCTTAACCAGTTCGTACGGAGCTTCAAAGATCTCGATAATACCGGCGGTGATCTTGTGGGTGTGCAGTTCGGGCGTCAAAACGGTCGCGCCCAGATCCTCCAGCAAACGACGCTGCGTGATGATGTCGCGCACGTACGGGATGTTGTGCAGAATGACGGTGTCCGCGGTCAACAAGGACGCGGCCATGCACGGCAGCGCGGCATTCTTGGCCCCACTGATCGCAATGCGTCCGTGCAAAGGACGGCCACCTGTTATGCGAAATCTTTCCAATTCTTGCGCACTCCTTGCCCTCTCTGCCTCGGGGAAGAGATAAGTAACCTTTTGCTGAACGGCGTAACCGCGACCGTTTGCCATAACACCAGCCACCCGGTGAACGAAATTCCAGTTAAGAAGGGACAGTGGCGGGGATTCTAGCACGAAAGGAAAGGCCGAAGGAAAGCCCGAAACCGGTCAAACACGCCGCAAGACCACACAACGAGGAATTCCCTGCAAATCCGGCAGTATTTCGCAGTTCATCCATACGTCATGGTCGAACAGATCGCGGACCGCATCGGCCTGATCGTAACCGATCTCCATCAATAGATGACCGCCGGGCAGCAGAAATCGTGGAGCGTCAGCAACTATGGTCCGGACGACATCAAGACCATCACCCCCGGGCGTGAGCGCCAAACGCGGTTCGTACTCGCGCACTTCGGGTTGAATTCCCGCGTGATCCTCCTCGGTAATATAAGGCGGGTTGGCGGTGATCAACGTAAACCGTTCGTCTTCCGCTATCGCGCTGAAGCAATCCGATTCGCGCAGATCCAGCCGCGTGTTCACACGCTGCGTTAAGGCGTTCTGCGCCGCCACCACCAGCGCCGACCGGGAAATGTCCAAACCCACGCCCCGCAGTTGTGAGCGGTCGTGCAGCAGCGTCACGATGATGCAGCCCGAACCGGTACCGACATCGCACACCGTTTGTTCAGGGGCGTCAGGCCGGATCAGATCCAACGCCTTTTCGACCAAGAGTTCGGTCTCCGGCCGGGGGATCAATACGTCGGGATTGACCACGAAATCGAGGCCAAAGAATTCTTGCACGCCGGTAATGTGCTGGAATGGTTCGCGCGCGGCCCGCCGCCGAAGGACCTCAGAAAAACGCTGATCCTGCGTATCGCTCAGCAAGACATTGGCGTTCATTATCAGATAAGCGCGATCCTCCTCCAAAACAAACCCCAAAAGCGACGCCGCCTCGCGCCGGGGCTCGGCCACGCCGGCTTCGGTCAAACGGGCGGCGGCTTCATCAATTGCCTCGGAAATCGATTGGACTGTCATTAGTTGAACTAAAAGTGAGATTTGGACATTAAAATGTCAAGCAGAAGTGCGCAAGGTGCTGGTTTCGCAAACTACTGATGGCACCACAGAGCTCAGCGGAACTTGATCATGAATTGATCGGATCATTGAAATGTTAGTAAACTGGTTCCCGCAATCGAGACGCAATTGGTCGCGATCAACCACGCGCGAACCCACGAAGGGTGCGTCTACAATCCCCAATCCCCGACCCCCAACCCCCAACCCCGCCGCTTCGGCCCATTTGCCTAATCCCTATCGGAAGATTTACGATTCGAGTTTCGTGGATATAATAGCGTGCGGCGGGGCAGCCATATCTGCCCGTTGTTGTTAGGCAAGTTTAATGAACGACAAGATCAAAAAAGCAACCGACGAGCTGTTTGCGTCCTATTCGGATACGTCGCTCAAGATCCATCACTTAGATCGGCAACCATTGCCGTCCCATTCCGAGATCATTCGCGTACTCATCACGTTGCACGAACTGATCTTTCCGGGTTATATCGGCGCCCAGGGTCTGCAGGGCGATTCATTGCGCGTCCATATCGAAGCGCGGATGGCGAGTCTGTATGAAACCCTGACCGAGCAGATCAAGCGGGCGTTGGCGCATGGTACGCGATTGGGCGAGCCTTGCGCGATCAATATGTCCGAGGCAAGTGACCTGGCAGCGGAGTTCCTGGCCCAGCTACCGCGCGTACGGCAAGTCCTGGCTACCGACGTCGAAGCGGCCTATTTGGGCGATCCGGCGGCGATTTGCATTGATGAAGTGATCTTTAGCTACCCGAGCGTTTACGCCATCATGTCTTATCGGCTGGCCCACGAACTGCTGCTGCTGAAAGTGCCGTTGATCCCGCGCATCATGACGGAACATGCGCATCACCGGACGGGGATCGACCTGCATCCGGGTACTAAGATCGGCGCGCGCTTTTTCATTGACCATGGTACCGGCGTAGTCGTGGGCAGCACGGCGGTCATTGGGAACAACGTCAAGTTGTATCAAGGCGTCACGCTGGGCGCTTTCTCGTTCGATCAAGATGCGGAAGGGAATCTGATCCGCAATACGAAACGCCACCCGACGATCGAAGACGACGTGGTGATCTACGCGGGCGCAACGATCCTGGGCGGAGAGACCGTTATTGGCCGCGGTAGTGTGATCGGTGGAAATGTTTGGTTGACGCAATCGGTCCCGGCGGGTACGCGTGTGGTGCAGGAATCGCCGAAGCTACGGATCATTCCGCCTGATATCGCGGCAGCGTCGTAGGGAAGATAAAGGATTTCAAGTGCCGGGCGTCAAGTGCCAGGTATAAGAATCAGTACTAGGTGATGGAAGCATTTCGGCGCAGTAGTTTTTGGTACCAATGTAGCGAAGGCTCGTCCGGGGCTAACAGCTGTTTGATCTGCGGAAGCGCAAGTCGAGCGGCCTCTTCACCTGCCTGAATGAATTCCTGGGCCCGTCCCATTTCATCCCAACGTAGATGTCCGACCAACGGTCGGATCACTAGATCGGCATCAACCAGTTGATGCCGCGCCGCGGTCCGTTGGACCACCATCATTGATTGAACCACGATCCCAAAGGCCGACTTCGGCGGCCCGAGAAACTTCGCCCCTTCCGAATTTACGTCCACGGCAATCACCAGATCGGCGCCTAGCGCGCGCGCTTCGCGGGCCGGAATGTTCGCCACCAATCCACCATCCACTAATTGGCGACCGGCGGGGTCGGTCACCGGAACATAAATACCGGGAATTGTGCAACTGGCGCGAATGGCAAAGGGGACATCACCTGTTCCGGACATTACCACCGGATCACCCGTTTGCAGATCGGTCGCGACGGCGGCGAA